>JANOAR010000307.1:0-20178 GCA_031411235.1 Verrucomicrobiota bacterium
GGATTCAAAAATAGTGCTGAGGGCAGTGCCTGCACTCCACGAGGCTGTGCCTGCAATCTTCAAGTTCCCATGGGAGGGGGAGAGATGGGAATCGCTACCCGCTTTGCTCTATTCAGAGGCTCATTCTTGCAATGTGAGCCCATCAAGATACTCTCGGCCTTCTTTCCGCTAACCCCACCATGACTGCCTAACCCACCTCTTTCCATAAACCAATTCGCGTAGCTTCGGCTGCTGTCCGCCACGAAACCGCTAATTTCGACAACACAGGACATGCGCTTACCGCGCGCCCCAGATTGGGGCGTGTTGAAAGCGCTCCTGTGTGGGCTCTTAGCGGTGCCTGTGGCGGGGCGTGTGTAGGCACGCCCCTCTTGATATACAGGCACCAACAAGGGTTCACACAGGACAGACCTTCCCCAGACAGGGCTGATTCGCACGCAGCGAACCGCCATGCCTGCAAATCCAGACAAGGACGCCCCTGCGTCCTTCCGTTGGGGACCGGCCAGTCCCCACCCGCTATCCAAGATGCGCACCGAACTGGTGCCCGTGAGCGCTCACGATCATCTACAATGGGAGGGCGTGCGCTGATCGTCATGGGGAAATACGATCACCTGAACCGGGAAGAGCTTCTCCAACAAATGGCAGAGCGTGACCGAAGGGATGCGACACGCTTCGGCCTCGTATGGGAGAGGAAGGACATTGATCCAGACAAGGCGCTGAACACTGACTTCATCGCTATGGACTTGCAGCCTGAACTTTGTGAAGGCACCGCGCCGTGGCGTAATCTCATCATCGAGGGCGACAACTTCGATGCGCTGCGTCATCTGCGCATGTGCTTCGCTGGACAGGTGAAGTGCATCCTCATTGATCCCCCTTACAACACCGGGAAGAAGGACTTCGTCTATAACGACAGCTTCGTTGATGCGAACGATTCCTGGCGCTTCTCGACTTGGATCGAGTTCCTCTATCAAAGGCTGACCATCGCCCGTGATCTGCTACGCGAAGACGGCGTGCTGCTGGTGTGCATCAATGACGAGAACCGCTCCAAACTGGAGTTGCTGCTGGACAAGGTGATGCCCGGCAAGCGGGTCGGAAGCTTTGTCTGGCGCACGAAGGACTCCAGCAATGATGCGGGCGGCAATCTCAGTCAGGTGCATGAGCATGTCCTCGTCTATGCCAACCGTCAGTTCGCCTTCGGTGGCAAGCCCCTCTCGTTGGATGACTATCGCAATCCCGATGGCGACAAACGCGGCAACTGGACGCCCCAGCCTATCACGAAGTCCGAAACGTTGAAGACACGGGAGAACACATACTACCCGATCCAAGACCCGAAGACTGGCTACTGGTATCCGTGTGATCCCAACGCTGTTTGGCGATACGCCAGCGAAGAGGTCATCAAGCGATTGGCGAAGCCGCCGAAGCTGCGATCCGAGACCATCGAGCAGTTGATTCGCAACCAAGAAATTTACTTCCCACAGTGCAAGTCATCCGAGGTGATACAGTTCAACACTCGTGATGAACTCATCGCCGCAATTCGTGCTGGCAAAGGGCCAGTGCTGCCAAAGAAGAAGACGCCGTTGCTGCGCGAAGACCTGCCTGATTTGGACTTCTGGATCGCCAAGCCGATTGCTCCTGGTCGTCCCTCTCGAAAAGACTTCCTCAACGAGAAGGAGAAGCTGGTCGCACCCGTGAGTAGTTGGATCGCTGGGCAGAAGGAAGAGCTGGACTACCTCTACGATGAGTTGGATGAGCAGCTCGAACAACTGCGTTCACCACGCGGCGGCGAAGGCTCGGATGCCATCAACGCCATCTTGGGCAGCAAGGCATTCAATCATCCGAAACCACCAACGTTGATTCGCAACTTCGTCAAGCAAGCAACCTCTGCTGGCGATTTGGTTTTGGACTTCTTCGCTGGCTCAGGCACGACAGCGCAGGCGGTGCTGGAACTGAACCGAGACGATGCTGCGGATCGTCGCATCATTCTCGTCTCCAGCAGCGAAGTCACCACCGATGAGCCAGACAAGAATATATGCCGTGATGTGTGCGCAGAGCGGGTGCGACGAGTGATTCGCGGCTACGGCAGTGCTCCGGGAACGGGCGGCGATTTCGCCTATCTCCGCACTCACCGCATCGCTCAAGGCAACATCGTGGAGATGGATCACGCGCAAGTTTGGATGGCGCTGCAACTCATCCATCGCGACACGCTGACTGCCTTTGCCGATGCTCCGTTTGTTTGGGCTGGCGATGATGAGCAGGGCATTCTGTATGTGCCGCGCTTTCACAAGGAACATGCCGCCGCCATTCGCAAGCAGGTGAAGCAGAGCGCGGGTGTGATCCTCTACTCCTGGCAACCGGGCACGGTGCGCCAGCATGTGCGGGCGCAGCATGTGCAGCATGAAGCCATACCCGAAAGCCTGATGCGTCGCTTCGGCATGAAAACCTAAAATTTGATGAGCAAGAAAACCCTCCAACGATTTCAAGAACTGGCACGCGATAGTGGCGTGGCGCTCTTCACCCATGCGAAGTCGCAACTCGATGCTGCGCTAGGCGATGCTGCCAGCCGTGCCCTCGCAGTGAATCACAATGGCTACTTGCTGATCGAAGCGCCCACGGGTGCAGGCAAGACGCTGATTGCGGGAAACATCGCTGAGCGATTCAGCGGCGTGGAGGATGTGGTGTGGTTCTGGTTTGCTCCCTTCAAAGGCGTAGTGG
Source organism: Verrucomicrobiota bacterium (assembly GCA_031411235.1). Classification (GTDB taxonomy): domain Bacteria; phylum Verrucomicrobiota; class Verrucomicrobiia; order Verrucomicrobiales; family Verrucomicrobiaceae; genus JANOAR01. The sequence continues at coordinate 2,710 of JANOAR010000307.1, forward strand.
GGCAGACGATCAGTTCGTTGCGCGAGGAGTTCCATGGGCTGCGTCTGCGCGATCTACAAGACGACCGCGCCGTGCAAGGCAGCCGACGTGGCGATGTGTTTGTGACTACCTGGCAGTCGGTGGCAACGCGATTGAAAGACAAGCGCAACGTGCGCAAAGATGGCGATGAGAACCCGGCAATTGATGGCTTGCTTGAAGGTCTCCGTGCGATGGGCTTGCGTATCGGTGTGGTGGTGGATGAGGCGCACCATGGCTTCCACGGCGAGACGCTGGCGGCGAAGTTCTTCCGCGAGGTGTTGCAGCCGGAATACACCATGCTCGTCACTGCCACGCCGGATGACAAGGACATCGCCGACTTTAAAGACCGCCTCGGGATTGCCGAGTTGCATCGCATTCGCGTGAGCCGTGAGGATGCTCGGGATTCCGGTCTTATCAAAGATGGGGTGAAGTGTGCGGCTTACTTTGTGGAGCCTGAGCGAGCAGCGTTGGCAGACCTGGAAGGCACTGCATTGCGCGATGCATTGAAGACACATCGGCAGATCAAGCAGACGCTAAAGGACTGTGGCGTATCGCTGGTGCCGCTGCTGCTGGTGCAGGCGAAAACTCAAGCGAATGTGGAAGGGCTGCGTGAGAAGCTTATCAAGCTGGGCTTCACCAAAGAGCAGGTGAAGACGCACACCTCGAACGAACCCGATGCTGGATTGCTAGCCATTGCGAATGACGAGAGCGTGGAGGTGTTGATCTTTGTGATGGCGGTTGCGCTGGGCTTCGACGCGCCGCGAGCCTTCACGCTGGTGTCCATGCGAGCGAGCCGTGACTCCGACTTTGGCGTGCAACTCGTGGGGCGAATTCTCCGTGTGCATCGCCATCTGCATGGGCGTGCGCGTGATCGCAAGCTGCCCGAGTCGCTGCGCTTCGGTTATGTTTTTCTCGCTGATGCCGAAACTCAAACGGGCATGGATTTGGCCGGGCAACGCATCAATCAGATTCAAACCGAATACGCCAAGATCAGCCCCGCGACAGTGATCGTCCGCGTAGGTGGTGCGGCAACGCCCACGGTGCAAGTGGTGGGCAAGGGCGGGCAACTGAGTCTGTTCCCGGCAGACGCACCCATCCATAACGATGAAGAACACACAGGCGAAGATGATCCGGGCTTCGCGCGACAAGGCGGGGTGACTCCCGACTTTGATCTCGGTGAGTTCTTTGGCAGCAAGCCTGACGCTGCTGGAGATGCGGAGCAGCGCGGCCCCAACATCATCTCTGCGAACACCATCACGGCCTATCGCTACGCACTGCGAGCCGATGTGCCAAAGTACTTCAAGACCCAGGTGGCAAGTGATGACAACGACGCGACGGAGGCAGATTGCGCCCATCGCTTTATCGTCGGCAGCCGTGACCTGCTGGACGCGATGAAGACGCGTGTGGGCGTGCAGAAGCGGACGCTGGACATCTTCACTCGCGAGATGCAAACCGAGATGAATTTCTTGGCTGACCTCTCGGCAGAGGCCACAGCTTTAAAAGCGCACAAGGCGCTTTTTTCCAGCGATGTGTTTGATGGCCGCGAGTTGAGACGAGTGCTTTTGCGCAAGCTGGAAGCGGTCTTGAATGAGGAAGGCTTCGAGGAAGCCAATGACCCAGCACGGGTGAAGCACTTCCTCAATGTCATCCTCGCCACCCATCCCGAACTGCTGCGCGATGCCCAAAAAGCGGCCACTGCCGAGCACGCGATCATTGAGGCAGCAGACGAGTTGCCACTCGAAGTAGTCTCTGATGAAGCGCTGGTAGCCTCGACTCGAAATGTCTATGGCGTAGTGCCTAGCGACCTCAATTCTTGGGAGCGGCACTTTGCCCAAGTGCTAGATATGTCGGCAGGCGGCACGATTCAATGGTGGCACCGCAACCTGCCGCATAAGCCCTGGTCTGTGAATGTGTTGCTGCCTGATGGGCGCGGCTTTTTCCCGGATTTCCTTGTCGGCGTGGATGGCCGTAAGACCGAGGATAGCGTGCTGCTAGCCGAGCCCAAGTTGTCCTTTGAACGCAGTGATGAAGCAGCCAAGACGCAGGCCAAGCATGGTCTCTATGGCCGTGTGCTGGTGCTTCACCTTGAGGGAGATCGACGATGGAGAACTGTGCGCTATGATGTTAAACGCGCTAAACCTGTGCTGGGCGATGAGTTCCGCGTGGCGGATGCTGCGGGGTATTAGTCTCACGAGAGTACGCGCGATGAAGGCCAATGGACTGCCTGGCGCATTCTCGCTACGCTCGGTGTTTTCGGCGAGACGCTGAAAACACCACGCGGGACGCGTAGGCTCCCCCGATGCTAAGAAGCTCTAGCGCTCCTCGCCAAGGCCAAACGCTCCGTGAAAGTGGCGTTTGAACCACTCGCTCATGGTTCTTCAGGTTCTTTGAGAAGGCGGCGTGGGAGATCGCGGGCACCGTGCATCACGCGCTCAATGCTGAGCTGATTGCCTGATTGATAGAAGATAAGATGCTTGTCGAAAGGCCGGACTACCTGAAAACTACGGATGTCTGCAAGCTCAGGTGATTGAAAGTGGCGTCGCAGCCCAAGGTCAGGGTAGTTGGAGAGGCGTTGAATCGTTTGGTCAATGGCACTCAGGTAACGCTCGGCTACTTCCATGTCGGCGTTCTCCAGATACCAGCCGTATTACAAGGCCATGTCGTGCTCCGCTCGCAGGGCCGATGACGACGGGCAAACTCATGCGCGTGCGGTGTGGCGGATGCGCTCTAGAACAGAGCCATCATAGGGCTGCTGCGGTGAACGCACGCCTTCCAGCAGCGCAGCTTCAAGCGCGGGCGATTCATCGAACTCTTGGTGCTCAAGCACGCGAAGGGCTTCACGCACGACATCTCCTTCATCGGCATAACGACCCGTGTGGATGAGCCGCTCGACGAGCTGGGTGAGGGCGGGTGGAAGGGCGACTGTCATGGGTGCAGTTTACGAATTTGGGAATCGTTGTCGAGAGCAGGATGAGGCAGGCGGGGAGACGATGGCTACTTTGCAGCCTTCCACACATCCCCACCGAGCAGCTTTTCGCAGACGTTCACGGCTGAGAGCAAGCCGTCTTCGTGGAAGCCGTAGCGCGTCCAGGCTCCGGCGAAGAGGGTGCGGCTGGTGGCGTTGTTCAAGCTTGGGACTTGGGTTTGTGCGGTGATGGCGGGGAGGTCGAAGAGCGGGTGCTCGTAGTCGATGGTCTTGTGGATCGCCTCGGGGGGGACGGTGGCGTTGAGGCTGACGAAGTAATTGACGCGCTTGGAGCAGCCTTGCAGTTGGTTCATCCAGTAGTGAGTGGTGGTGGCGTGGCTGGTGTCTGGATTTCTTTCGCAACGATAGTTCCAGGCGGCCCAGCAGCGCTTGGTCTTGGGCATGAATTTTTCACTGCTGTGCAGGTGCGTTTTGTTCGCCTGATACTTGAACTGGGAGAGCACTTCGATCTCGCGTGCGGATGGGTCGGAGAGCATGCGCAGGGATTGGTCGGCGTGTGCGGCCATGATGACTTTATCAAAGGTTTGAGTGCCAAATTTCTCGGTGGTGATCTCGATGTGGTCGGCGAGGCGACGCACGGATTTCACGGGTGTCTTCAGATGAATGCGGTCGGCGAAGGGTTTCACGAGTCGGCGCACATACTCGCGTGCGCCGCCTTCGACGGTGCGCCAGGGGTGCTGCGTGTGTAGGCCGAGGAAGCCGTGGTTGTGCCAGAAACGCAGGAGTGTGATGGCGGGGAAGTTGAGCATTTTATCCGGCGGTGTGCTCCAGACGGCACCGCCCATGGGGACGAGGTAGCGCTCGATGAAGTCCTGGCCGTAGCCGCGTGTGGCGACGTAGTCTGCGAGCGTCATGGCCTGATAACGGGGATCGTCGAGGGCGGCGACGGCTTCGGTGTTGAAGCGATTGAGCTGGGCGAGGAAGCGCCAGTGGCGAGGGCTGAGGAGGTTTTTTCGCTGGGCGAAGAGTCCATTGATACCGCCGCCATTCCACTCGGTGCCACTGGGGCCGTGCTGCACGCTGAAGCTCATGACGGTGGGTTTCGTCGGCACGTTTAATACTTTAAACAGGCGGGTGAGGTGCGGGTAGGTGACTTCATTGTAAACCATGAAGCCGGTGTCGATGGGCACTTCGCGCCCGTCCTCATTCACAGCGATGGTGTTGCTGTGGCCGCCGATATACTCGCCTGCCTCGAAGAGGGTGAGGTCGTAGCGATGCTGAAGAAAATGGGCGCAGCCAAGCCCTGAGATACCTGTTCCTACAATAGCGATTCGTTCCATACTCGAATGATTCGTTTGTGATCGAGTTTTGGATTCAGCAGAGATCGACGAACCCGCAGGTGTCGAAGGCGCTGACAAGGCGGTTGACGCTCGCACAGGCTGGAAGCCCAGTGCCACACGGCTCTGGTGCCGCGTGCGTGGCTCTCGAAGCACGAGCCGCTGTTGGCGCAACAGCGGCATGGGCTTCGAGAGCAGGTCGAGGGTTTTACTTCTCGAAGTCGAGCACGATGGGGGGCTGCTTGTCACCCGCGCGGCTGATGCGTAGGACGACGGATTTGTCGTCGCCCATGACCTTGGCGGCGGCGGTGGCTTCGGCGACGCTTTTCACGAGCTTGCTGTTGATGTTGTAGATCACGTCGCCTTCTTGCAGGCCGCTGCTGGCGGCGACGCTGTTGGGCTTGACGCTGATGACGACGATGCCTGTGGCGTCGCCGGGGATGTCGTAGCGCTGGCGGTTGCCGGGGGTGAGGTCTTGGGCTTCGACGCCTTCGAGGATTTGGGCGGGGCCGTTGCTCTTGGGTTTGTCGGCTGCGTCTTTACCCGGCTGGGCATTGAGGTTGCCTCGGACAAGTTGGTCGTCGGTGGCGGCAGCGAGGGTGACGGTGAAGTTGCGTTTCACGCCGTCGCGGACGATTTCAAAGGTCATGGGCACACCGGGGCGTGTGGAGCCGACAATGCTCTTGAGCGTTGCGGGGCCATCAACGGCTTGGCCTGCGGCGGAGGTCACGACATCGCCGACTTCGATGCCGGCCTTTTGGGCGGGGAAGTCGGGCATGACGGTATCGACCATGACGCCACCTTCGTTTTCGAGGTTCCAGCGGCGTGCGAGGACTTCGTCCACTTCCTTCATGCCGATGCCGAGGACACCACGGGTGACCTTGCCGTCGTCGAGTAAATCTTCGACGATATCGAGAGCCATGTTGATGGGGATGGAGAAGCCGATGCCGCCGTTCATGCCTGTGCGGCTAAGGATGGCAGTGTTGATGCCGACGATGCGGCCCAGGGCGTCGAAGAGCGGACCGCCGGAGTTGCCTGGGTTGATGGAGGCATCGGTCTGGATGAAGTTTTCATAGCCAGTGATGCTCATGCCTTTGCGACCGAGGGCGCTGACGATGCCCTGGGAGACGGACTGGGATAGCTCCATGGGGCTGCCTGCGGCGAGAACGACGTCGCCGACGCGGAGCTTAGCGCTATCGCCCAGGGTGGCAAAGCTGAGGCCTGTGCGCTCGATTTTGATCACGGCGACATCGGTGCTGGGGTCTCTGCCGATGATGGTGGCGGGGTAACTTCTGGCATCGGCACCGACGGTGACTTCAAGCCGCGTGGACTCGGCGACGACGTGGTTGTTGGTGATGATGTAGCCGTCGGCGCTGATGATGACGCCGGAGCCCGTGCCTAGTTTTTGATCGCGGGGGGAGCGCTTTTTGGGTGGCTGAGTGCGGCCACGGGGCTGCTGCTGTGGGTCATCTTGATTATCTTTTTGTGCGCCTTCGTCTTCGCCATTTGGGTCGAAGGGGTTGGCATTACCGCCGCCTGGAGGTAGGCCAAAGTAGCGACGCAGTTGTTCCTGCATCTCGGGCGGGAGCTGGCCGAAGCCGCCACGCCCGTGCTGGCCACCCACGCCGAGGCTTTGGTCGGGCTTGCCGTAGGAGGTGACGCGCACAACAGCAGGCAGCACTTTTTCCACCACGCTGGCGTAGCTCATCTGGAGGTGGCCATCGTTGGGCAAGGCGGTGTCGTCGCGTTTGAGTTTAGCGTGGAATTCAGCGGCGTTTACTTTGGCGGCCTCGGCGAAGGATGAGGGGCTGCTGCCGACGAGTGCCAAGCCGAGGGCTGTGCTTTTCAGGAGCGTATGGATTTTCATGGTCTTTGTATGGGGCTTAATGGGGGTTGGGGGCTTTGCCTTGGCCGTTTGGGACAAGGGGTTGCTAAGACTGGAAGCGGACAGCGTGGTTTTTTATGGAGTGCTATCTTTTCTGTTAACGTCACCGACGGCGAATTTTCCGTCTGTGGTGAGGATTTGTTGCTGGAGAAATCTCAGCGGGTGTGGAGAGCCGTGCAATGAGTCCGCACAAAAGATTGCACCTCGCGCCTCGGCCTCGTAATATCTGCGGCGAAAATTCGCCCAGCCATCCTTATCTTATGATCGTCACCCGCCGCTCTACCCTTTCTCTCGTTGCAGTCGTATCCGGCCTCGCCGCGTCCGTTGCCCAAGCCACCGACTTTGCCAAGCAGGTCTATCCCATCCTCAATTCAAAATGTGCCGAATGTCACAGTGAGAAGAAGGGGAAAACCAAGGGAGACTTCGCCATCGACCGAAAGGAAGACATGGCCAAGCAAGTGAAGGCAGGTGCGCCAGAGAAGAGCAGTCTTATCATCTCAGTTTCATTGCCCAGTGACGATGAAGACGTGATGCCGCCGAAAGGCAAGAATCGACTGACGGCGGCGGAACTGACCACGCTGAAGGCTTGGATCACCGAGGGTGCGAGCTTCGAGGCGGGTGGAGGCACACCGCCTGCGGCTCCTGCCGTGGCAGGCGCTGCTGCGGGTGGGGTGATGACCTGGACCAACACAGCAGGCAAGCCTCTACAAGCAGAGTTCGACCGCATGGAAGGCGATGCTGTGGTGCTGAAAACAGCCGATGGCCAATATTACAAAGTGCCCCTCGCGAACCTCTCGGCGGAAAGCCAGGCACAGGCGAAGAAGTCCGGCGGGATGTGAGGCTGTTTGGCTTGATCGTGCCCAGGGTTGACGCGTTTCATCAGCGCGGCTATGCATCGCGCCCCTCGCGTGGACGCATTGTTCTTGCATGGGATTTTCAAACCTCACTCCTCCTCACTAAAAGATGATCAAGATCGGTATCAATGGTTTCGGGCGCATCGGGCGTCTCGTGTTTCGCGCAATCTGTGACCAGGGCCTCCTGGGCAAAGAAATCGAAGTGGTCGCGGTGAACGACCTCGTCCCTGCTGACAACCTCGCCTACCTCGTGAAGTACGACTCCACGCAAGGCCGCGCCAAGGAGGAAGTCTATTCCAAGAAGAGCAGCCCCGATGTTAAAGAAGACGATGTGCTGGTGGTCGATGGCCATGAAATCAAGTGCCTCGCCGTGCGCGAAGGCCCCACTGCCCTGCCCTGGAAGGCACTGGGCGTGGACATCGTGATCGAGGCCACGGGCCTCTTCACCGACGCTGCCAAGGCTCGCGGCCACATCACCGCCGGTGCCAAGAAAGTCATCATCTCCGCCCCCGGCAAGGATGAAGACATCACCATCGTCATGGGAGTGAACCATGAAAAGTATGATGCGGCCAATCACCACATCATCAGCAACGCAAGCTGCACGACCAACTGCCTTGCTCCCGTCGTCCACGTTTTGCTCAAAGAAGGCTTCGGTATCGAGGAAGGCCTCATGACCACCATCCACAGCTACACCGCCACGCAGAAGACTGTGGACGGCCCCAGCGCCAAAGATTGGAAAGGTGGCCGCAGCGCCGCTATCAATATCATCCCCAGTGGCACTGGTGCCGCTAGAGCCGTGGGCCTCGCGATTCCTGAAGTGAAAGGCAAGCTCACCGGCATGTCCTTCCGCGTGCCGACACCGACTGTCTCCGTGGTCGATCTCACCGTGAAAACCGTGAAGGAAACCAGCTACGCCGAGATCTCCGCCGCCATGAAGAAGGCCAGCGAGACCTACATGAAAGGCATCCTCGCCTGGACTGCCGACGAAGTGGTGAGCAGTGACTTCATCCACGACCCAAGCAGCTCGATTTTCGACTCGGGCTCAGGCATCGAGTTGAACAGCCGCTTCTTCAAGCTGGTGAGCTGGTATGACAACGAGTGGGGCTACTCCAATCGCGTCGTTGACCTTGTGAAGTACATCGTCAGCAAGGGCGTGTAACGCTCTGACTACTTGCCTTCCAAAACGCCGACATGAGCCTGTGCTTGTGTCGGCGTTTTTTGTGGGTGCCAGCCAGGGTGGACGAACAGTATGCACATCCTTCATCCCGAACGCCGTGCTCGTGGTGCTACTGCGGCGAGAGTCTTTGGCGACTCTGTTATCGAGCCCCGACAGACGCGGTGTTCACTCGGCTGCCTGAGGGGTCGATGACATGCACGGTGACGAAGAAGAGCACGGCTTGTTTTTCGACCTTGCTGATCTTGCTCTGAAACATGCGGCCCAATAGGGGGATGTTGCCGAGCACAGGGACGCTATCCGCAATGTCTGTGCGACGCTCTTCCACCAAGCCGCCGATGACCACGGTACTGCCATCCCAAACGTTGACGGCGGTCGTCATACCCGATTTACGGAAAATGGGCTGGAGCACGGGATTGTCCACAATGTAGGATGTACCAGGTATCAACTGGAAGCCGAGGAGAGGATCGAGTGTCACGGAGTCGATGGAATTGCGGATGTCAGAGCCGTAATCTACGAACCCCTCGAATTCAGTCAGCGATGGCGTTAACGCGACTTCAACCATGCGGCCATCGGCAGAAATCACGGGTTCGACTTCGAGAATCGTACCCAGCTCACGGACTTCAAAGGCGGTAGGAGTCGTTGGGGTGACGGGGCCAGAGTTGTTGGAGAAGCTATTTGCGGCACCAGTGGCGAGGACGCTGGTGTACTGTGTGTTTCCAGTGGATTGTGGAATTTCCGGCGGATCAAATTCAGTGGGGTAAGGGAACTCGCGAACGCTTCTGATGGAGGCTTTCTGCCCACTCTTGACGACCACGGAGGGGTTGGTCACAACATCGGTTGATTTTGATTGCTTCAACGCGGTCAAACTCAAGGCAATTTGCGGATCGGTGTAAACGCCGAGCAATGAAAACTGCGAAGGCGAGACGGAATTGAGGCTTGGTGTTTCTTGTCCTTTGGCAAGCGCCAGTAACCCATCCACTCCAGGTTTGCCAAGGATGGCTCCTGAGCCTCTGAGGCCAGATGTGACGGCTGTTAAGCCTGCTCCAGCCACATCGGCCTGGCCTCCTCCGGCAAAAAATACGCGATCCAGGCCGGGTAGATTGGCCTGCCCAACGGAGAGGGCGGCACCCATTTCATTGAACATGTCTTGTTTGACCTGCATTATTTTTACGGAGATGACGACCTGTTTGGGGGCCGATTTGAGGGCCTCTTCGGTGAGCTGGTCGATGAGGTCGATATTCGCGGCGGTGTTGCGGACGATGAGGGTGCTGGTGGAAGCGGAATAACTTGCGGAGGCTCCTTCACCAAAGGTGATGCCTCGGCTTTCGAGAAATTCTTTGGCCCCCATGCGCCGGACGGTGAGGGTGGAGGTGCCTGCGGCGGGGGCTGTGGCGAACGGGTCTGCTGGGGCTGCGCCCGGTGCGCCGGGGCCAGTCTCGGCGGTCTGGATGAAGTCGGGCGGTACGCGGTAAGTCTTGCTGATGAGGTTGGTCGATTTCTCGCTGAGGGAGACGATGTTCACGGCGTGTTCTTCGACGCGGAAGGTGGCTCCTGCCATCTCGGTGGCATAGCGGAGCACTTCTTCCAGGGGCACGTCCTGGAGATTCAATGAGAGGGTGCGGCTGCGGACATCGTCGGCGGCTTTGATGACGAAGCCGACACCCTTGCCTTCGGGATCCACGTCCTTGCTGGTGATGCGTAGGTACTCGATGACTTCATCGAGGGTGGCAGCGGTAAACTCCACGCGTGGGAGGCGCAGGGTGCGCAGTTTTGCCTGGAGCCTCTCACGACCTCCTCGCATGGCGAAGCTCGCGGCAGCAGCAGTATCGGCGGTGCCTTTGAGCAGTGCATTGAGGTCGGCTGGCGGCAGGGTGTCTTCCCATTGGCTGTTGACGCCGTTGAGCATTTTGGCGCGGGTGTGATCGCGTGCTGCAGTGAAGTACTTGTCCCGCTGCTGTTGGATACGCTCCATGGCGCGGCGTGCAGCAGCGTTGTGGGGGTCGAGGCGGAGGACTTCGCTGAAGGTGGCGTTGGCTTTGTCATACTGGCCGAGGTTGATGGCGGAGTCGCCATAGACCAGCAGTTGGGTGACTTTGGCGACGCGCTCGGTGTGCGCGGGCGTGAGGGCTGGGGGATAACGGTCGGGGTCGGCGGCTTGCTTTTGTAGCTTTTTGGCTGCTGCGTTGGTGGGATCGACGCTGGCTTGGAGAATGCTGTCGATGACTTCGAGGGCTTCCTTGCGACGGCCTTCATTGAGCATCTGCTGTGCCCAGGCGAGGGCGGCATCCGCGTAGGCAGCGCGAGCGGCGGTACGCATGGGCTCGGCAATGGGGGAGAGCGGAAGACTTTGGTAGGTGGCGAGAATACTGCGGGCAGCTTCGTCATTTTTGCCTGCTTGGCGGAGCATTGCGGCCTCGGCGAGCTGGGTTTGGGCTAGGTTGACGATGGCTTCACGGCGCTGGATTTCACGGTTGGTGATGGCTTCGAGGCTGCTATCTGCGGCGAGCGCGATGCTGCTGTATGAAACAAGGGCGGAGGTGATGACCATGCCAATGGCGACGGCGAGTCGTGCGGCGATGTGTTTCTCTAATGCAAAGTATCCCATGTGAAGTCGGCGGTTTTATCAGCAATTGCGGTGCAGCCCAAGCCTTTTCTTTTGCGGCGTGGGTGGTCTTTGGCCTTGGCTAGCCTGGAGGCCAGGCGAGGGGGCGGCCAGCGAGGAGGTGTATGTGCAGGTGCGGGACGGCTTCGCCGGCGTCCTGGCCGTTGTTGATGATGAGGCGAAAGCCTTTGCTGCGCTCGTTGACGCCGAGCTTCTCGGCGACGGCTCTGGCGGCTAGGAGTAGGGCTCCGAGCTGGGCCTGATCCTCGACGACGGCTTCGCCGACGCGGGGAATGAGCTTTTTGGGCACGACTAAAATATGGATGGGGGCCTGGGGGCTGATGTCGCGAAAGGCGAGGCACTGGGCGTCCTCGAAGACAATGTCGGCAGGTATCTCGCGGGCGATGATTTTTTCAAACAGAGTCTTGTTGGCGCTCATGGGACAAGGGAGGGAAGGCAGAATTATTTGCGGAAGAGTTCTTGCTGGCCCGTCTCGCGGAAGCCTCGATTGCCGAGGGAATTGATCTCGCTAATGAATTCGCCGACGTCTTCAAACTGTCGATAAACCGAGGCGTAGCGGACATAGGCGACGTGGTCGATTTCTTCGAGCCGCCGCATGACTTTGGCACCGATGACGGAGGAGGGGATTTCTCGGTAGCCTTCCTCTTCTAGTTCGGTGGCGATCTGATCCACAGCGCGTTCGAGTTCTTCTATTTTGACGGGGCGCTTTTCACAGGCTTTGCGGATGCCGCCAAAGAGCTTGTCGCGGTTGAAGGGTTCGCGTGCGCCGTTGGCTTTGACGACGCGTAGTTCTTCGCGCTCCACTTCCTCGTACGTGGTGAAGCGAAAGGTGCAGCGCAGGCACTCGCGGCGTCGGCGGATCGCGTGCCCTTCCCTCGCCTCGCGGGAGTCGATGACACGGTCTTGGGAGCTTCCGCACTTGGGGCAACGCATGGAAAAGGGGCGCTACTGTGCCATGCGGGCGTGGGATGACAAATGCGGAATGCCGAATGACGAAATCGGCAGTGCCACGGTTTAGCGCACGATCTGCACCTCGTCGCCGACACGGACAATGCTGAAAAAGCTTTTGGCCTTTTCATAAGGCAAGCGGATGCAGCCGTGGGAGGCGGGGCGTCCGGTGACGTGGCCGCTGTGCAGGCCTATGGCACCGCCATCGAGCCGCATGAACCAGGGCATCGGCACTTTGTAGAGCGTTGAGACCCATGAGGAATGTTTGTCGGTGACGACGTAGTGCCCGGTGGGGGTGCCGTAGCCCTCGCGTCCGGTTGAGATGACGGTGCTATCGACCACTTGGCCGTCCTTCGTGACCCAGGCCCGCTGCTGCGAGAGATCGACGGTGACGAGGAGGTCGGGCTCTTGATCTGGCGAGCGGCCCAGGAGGATGCGACAGAGATAGATGTACTTCTGCGTGCAGGCGAAATTGATGGGGTAGCGGTAGTATTTGCTGGTGGGCAGGCCTGTTTTGGCCCCGTTTTGAATGAGGGCGAGCACGCCTTCGACATCGCCACGCGCGGTGCAGGCGATGAGGGGGGTGACGCCTCGGTCGGACTTGAGCGATGATTTCAAATCCGAGACGGTCACGGCCTCCAGCACGGCCTCGGGCACGGGGGAGGCGAAACGGGCATTGGCATCGGCTCCCGCGACGAGCAGGGCTTTGATGATGTCGCTGCTGCGGCGCAGTGAAGCCAGGGCCAGGGGCGGTTGCTGTGCACGGCCAGTGAGATTGGGATTGGCTCCAGCAAGGAGGAGGCTGCGCACACACTCCTCGCTACAAAACCACACGGCAGCACAGAGTGCAGTGTCGCCCGCAGGCGTGCGCTGATCGACCGCGTGGCCCTCTCGCAGGAGCTGCTGGAGCCATTCGACATCGTCAAATAATACGGCCTGATACACAGGCGGTATGCCTTCAGCCTTGGGATGCACGGCCCGCAGATGCTCACTCAGGCGATCCAAAAAAGGGCGATATTCTGGCGCTGGCAGGGGATTAATCAGCATCGCCTTGGCCGCACTTGCCAACGCTCGGGTGATGGGCACAGCGGCGCGTATTTCGACGGCAGCTTCCGGTGGCAAGACGTGGATGGGGGACTCGGAGCTTTGGCTTACCAAAAGGGTATCAAGGCTGTTGCTGCGCCCTTGAATGGTAGGCAAGGGAGCCCGAGTGACGATGGCGGGCTGGCCCTTGGGATGGTTGGGGATGCGCATCGCAGGCGCACTTGCCAAGGGTCGGGGCACGTTCTGGTGGAAGGTCCATGCAATGCCCAGCATCAGGCCGATGCTCATCGCAAAGGGCAAGATGATCTTCAAGGGATGTAAGCTGGCGGAAGACACGGGTGCAAAGGGCTAGGCAAAGTGGGGGGAGATGTCCAGCCTGAAATCGAATGAAAATTTTTTGGTTGGCCGAGGTCTTGTCCATTCGTCTGCCCGACGTTCGAGACTTCCCGCCTTGCATTTGCCCAGATAGTGCCTATGGGCAGCGCCCCGCTATGGCTAACACACCTGTAATCAACCTCCGCAAAGGACACGCTGTCCGCTACAACAACGACGTCTGCATCGTCTCTGAAACCGAACTGAAGACGCCTCCTCGCATGGCTTCCTTTGTGCAGATGGACATCCGCAGCCTGGCCACTGGCAAGGTTTCCAAGCTGCGCATGACTTCCAATGAATCCCTGGAGGCTGTAAACCTCGTCCGCGACGCGCACGAGTACAGCTACAAGGATGGCGATGGCTACCACTTCCTGCACCCCGAGACCTTCGATGACGTGCTCGTGGGCAATGACAAGCTGGACGCTCGCACCAAGATGTACCTCATCGAAGGCCAGCGCTACAATGTGGTCTTCACCGACGATGTGGTCGCTACTGTCGAGCTGCCCGCCTCAATCATCATGACCATCACCGACTCGCCCGATGGCGTGAAGGGCGACTCGGCCAACAATGTTTACAAAGCAGCTGTGACTGAAACGGGGCTCACCGTGCAGGTTCCCCTCTTCATCGGCCCTGGCGAAAAAATCAGCGTGAAGACCGAAGACGGCAGCTACTTGGGCCGCTCGAATACCTAGTCCACTCAGGATTTACTGGAGGGAGCGCTGGCAACAGCGCTCCCTTTTTTGTGCCTGAGCCAAGTCAATGACACAAAAAAGCGGCAAGCATCTTTCGATACCTGCCGCTGTAAAACACAAAACGTTCAGCGCGAATTAAGCGGCTGAGATAGTGCGATCCTGTTCCTTCACGGAGATCGCTTGCTTGCCCTGGCGCTCGCGGAGGTAATGCAGGCGTGCGCGACGCACTTTGCCACGCTTGGTCACTTCGATGCTGGCGATACGTGGGGTGTGCAGGGGGAAGACGCGCTCGACGCCTTCGCCGTAGCTGATCTTGCGCACGGTGAAGGCGGTGCCGAGGCCCGAGCCCTTCATCGAGATGACGATGCCTGCGAAAATCTGGATACGTTCCTTTTCACCTTCAACAACGCGGGTGTGAACCTTTACGGTGTCGCCCACGCGGAATTCGGGGAGGTCGGACTTCAATTGCTCTTGCTCGATCTTGAGGATGATGTTGCTCATAAAACTTGGGGCGGGGTGACGGGTAGTGAAAGCGCGCCAAGAATGCAGGCGGGCAAGGGGCGGCGAATGAAGCGGAGTTCTCTATTTTGGCAACCTGTTTTTCGACCTCCGCGAAGGCTGGGTTCCCGAGGGCTACTGCGCCCAGGACATGCAGCGAAACGGGTGATCGTCGATCATGTTTGCCTGCACGCCCTTCAGCCTGTCGCCGTGGAAAAACTGCACACCCACGTAGAAGTAGATCGGCAGCACCACGCATTCCTCGCTGATGAGCTTCCTTTCCGCCTGTTGGAAGATACCAAAGCGCTTTTGCACGTCCGCCTCGGCAGCGGCAGCGGCGATGAAGGCGTCGTAGTCTTTGCTCGCCCAGCCCGTGCGGTTGTTGCCATTGCCCGTGGTGAACATCTCCAGGAAGGTGTTGGCGTCGTTGTAATCCCCCACCCAACTGCTGCGGCAGAGGTGGTATTTCTGCTCGCGCATGGAGTCGAGATAGACCTTCCACTCCTGTTTCACGAGTTCGATCTTCACGCCCAGCGCTGCCTCCCACATGGCCTGCATTTCCACGGCGATATTGCGCTCCACGGGCTTGGGGAAATACAAATACTCGATGCTGGGCAGGCCTTTGCCGCCTGGAAATCCAGCCTCGGCGAGCAGCGCCCGCGCCTTCTCCACGTTGTAGCCGAGCCCCGGTGGCGGCGTGTAGCCACCGGCTCCAGGTGGCGTGAGACTATCCGCCTTGGCCTCGCCGAGTTGGGTGATTTTTTCGGTGATGCGACGCTTATCGATGCTCATCGCAAAGGCTTGCCGCACCCGAGCATCATTGAAGGGCGGGCGCTGCACATTGTACCGCGTGAAGTAGCAGCCGAGGAATGGCCCGGTGTGGAAATACGGCTGCTGCTTCAGCTTCGCCGTCAGCGAGGTGGGCACCATGCCTTTGTCCATGATGAGATCCGCCTGGCCCGTGACGAAGTAATTGATCGCCGTATTCGGCTCCGCGATGGGCAGCACATCCACCGTCGCCATTTTCACATTCGCCGCGTCCCAGTAGCGTGGGTTTTTCTTTAACGAGATGCGGTCATCCAGCAGCCAGCTTTCAAGCACATACGGCCCATTTCCCACCAGCCGCCCCGGTTTGATCCACGAGGTGCCATGCTGCCGCACGACCTTCATCGGCACGGGCGACAGGGTGCAAAAGGCGCACAGGTCGATGAAGTAAGGCGTGGGATTCTCCAGCTCCACGACCAGCGTGCGAGCATCGACGGCGTGGACTCCTACCTGCGTGAAGTCCTTCAGCTCGCCCATATTAAAGGCGCGGGCGTTCTTCACCAAATAAAGCTGAGCCGCGTAATCCGCCGCGAAGGTCGGCTCCAGCGCACGCTGCCACGAGTCCACAAAATCCTGCGCCACCACTGCCTCGCCCGTGCTCCACACAGCGTTCGAGCGCAGATGAAACGTGTAGCTCTTTTTATCCGTCGAGATGTCCCAGCGCTCCGCCGTCCCCGGCTCAGGATGCCCCTCGGCATTGATCCGGCACAGCCCCTCGAAGAGCGACTCAGCGATGCGCATCCCGACTTGATCCGTGACGACAGCAGGGTCGATGGACTCGGGCTCGGCACCGTTGATGAAGACCAGATCGGCACGCGGCCTAGACGGCGAACAAGCGGCCAGCAGCAGGGAGCAAAGAGCAATGACCACGAGGGCGGTCATGCGGGGCGCGGCTGTTGGCTGTGGTGGTTCGATCAAATTCATGCCCATTCCCTAGCTCAGAACTAGGAGCACTGACAACTAAGCACTCGACATCAAAAAGCAGGAAGTCCGACGGACGTTCGTTCCTGCTGTCCGCACGGCTCTCACCTCCGCAGCGCCAGCAGCAGCTCATCGAGCTTGTTCGAGATGGCCTGCATCTCCGCCTGGGTCGGCGGATCACTGACGACTAGGCTCATCGTGGGCACGGCGTTCGTGTTGCTGCTCGTGCCGATGATCGCGCTGGCGAGCTGCGCGGTGGTCACCTCGCCCGGTGCGCCATTCGTCCCGTTGCTGCCATCCGTCCCGTTCGTGCCATTGGTCCCATCCGCACCACGCGGGATGCCGAAGCTGAAATGGACGTTGCTCCCGTCGAAGCTCACCGCTCCCTGCGCCGCGTCACCGGGGTTCAGCGTGGTCACCGCATCCATGATCGCATTGGCAAACGGCGGTCCCTGCGAACCCGTCTGGCCGGTGCCCCCTGGGCTGCCATCCTGACCGCTCAGCCCCATCGCGCCATCGTTACCGCGTGGGATGCTGAAAACAAAATGCACGTTCGTCCCGTCAAAGGACACCGTGGCCGTCGCCGGTTCGCCAGGGTTCAGCGTGTTGACCGCATCCATGATCGCCTGCGAAAACGGCGGCCCCTGGATGCCGTCGTTGCCGGGAACGCCCTGAAGACCTTGCGGCCCGGCGGGGATGGCCTGGATGAGATCAAACAGGCCGTTGAACTGCGCACGAAAATCGGCGGAGACGAGGAAGATGCTCGACGCGGGGAAGGTGGGATCGAAGGGCATGGGGAGGGGAAGGGGGAGACTGGGAGACGGGGAGACTGGGAGAAGTGGAGATGGGAGAAGTGAATTCAGGGAGCCGATACCAGGCGAGAGGAGCGCGGGAGTGAAACCGGGACAAAAGAAGACGGGAAGCCAGGAGCATTTCCCCGTCTTCCCGTCCCCAAGTCTCCAAGTCTCCAAGTCTCCAAGTCTCCAAGTCTCCAAGTCTCCCGTCCCTCCCTACGGCGCGCGGAACACCGCGATGTCGCTGAACGGACCGTTGCCGTCCTTGCCCACGCCATACACGCGGAACTCGTGGAGCGAGCCGGGCGTGTAGCCGTCCGCGCTGCACTTGCTCTGCTTCACCAGGCACACCTGCACCCACTCGGCATTGCCACCTTGCGGGCGGCTTTGCACCACATTCATCGAGGCCCCGGCGACCGGGTTCCACATCAGATCGAACTCGCCTGCCATGTCGCCAGCCGTCACGCGCAGGTTCTGCGGCGCGAGCAGCGGCGGCAGCGGCAGCGATGCGGCGCGGAGCGGGAAGCCCGTGCTGATCAGCGCCGCCGCATTGCC
>JANOAR010000308.1:0-2824 GCA_031411235.1 Verrucomicrobiota bacterium
CACCCTTTGCTCCAGTGGGAAATCCGCACGGCCCACCGCTGCCCAACAGCGAGCCAAGCAGCAGAGGTGCACAAAATCCAAGCCCTCGCCGTCGCCATACTGCTGCAACCAAGGCAGCAGCGACTCACGCGGCAGCGGTTCCTGCAACGCCAGCAAACCCTCCACACCGAACACCGTGTAGTACAAGTCGGCCTTGTCATCGCGATTCAAAAACCCGCCGCCTGGAGCCAGGCGTGAACGCAAAAAACTCGCGACCAACGCCGCTGATTCACCCAATAATTTCGGCGCCAATCGCGCCACTTGCAGCATCTCCAGCCTAAAGGACATGCAGCGCTTTTACGAGTGCATCGGGCGTTGCGCAACGCTGGTCTAAAACCGTGCTGAGATAATCTCAAACAACATGCACTTTCATCTTGCCAGACTCGCTGAACCCTCTACTATCGCGGCCCGCTTCCGGCAGCTCTTACGAGTTCGGAAGCGAAGCTGCTTTGGGGTTTTAGCTCAGTTGGTAGAGCACCACAATGGCATTGTGGGGGTCAGCGGTTCGAATCCGCTAAGCTCCACCAAAGCAGGCTTTGGAACGGTAATCATAGTCCGCTCAAAAGCACAAATCCGGGGCCTTGCTCCTCGCGAAGTAAAGCCCCTCGCGACTCACTCACGGAATCGGCCCAGCCTTGCTGCCGACACACCACAGCATGGCAGCCGTGCGTACGTAGAGGCGACCATCGCCGATGGCGGGTGTGGCATTGATGGGGCCATCGAGCTTGCTCGCGGAGAGCTGTTGGAACTGCGGCCCCGCTTTCACCACGACCACTTCGCCCGTCTGGCTGCCGCAGTAGATCTTGCCATCGCCGGACACAGGGCTGCTGAAGAACTTGGTGCTGCCTTTTTCGCCCGTGAGCCGCTCCTCATAGACCTCTTTGCCCGTCTTGAATTCCACACACTTCATGATGCCGCCGTCGCCGAGCAAATACATGAACTCGCCGATGACCATGGGCGAGGTGACATACGGGATGGCCTTGGCAATGGAATACACTTCCGTGGGTTTGCCGCCGGAGGGATCAAGCTTCAGCGCGGTGCTCTCTTTACCGCCGCCGCCCGAGCCGAAGCAGGCAAAAATGTAGCTGCCATCGAAGGCGTAGGAGCCCAGGCTGCGCTGTTTGTAGCCCGGGTTGTGCTGCCAGTTGAGCTTGCCCGTTTTGGTGTCCAGTCCCATGAAGCCGCTCGCAGTGTCGGCCATCACGAACTCTCTCTTTCCACCTGCCAGCTCATGCACCACGGGCGTGCTGTAAGTGTTCAGCGTGTTGGGCAGCTCGTGCTTCCAGGCTTGCTTGCCAGTCGTGATGTTGAGCCCCACGATGCAGCTCTTCCAATCCATCTGCTCGGGGCTGGCGAGGGGCTTGCCGTTCTTCTCCGTGTCGAACTCCGAGCGCACCACCATGATGCCATCCGCCACCACGGGCGACACGCCCGTGCCGTGCTCGTGGATGTAGTCGGCGACGTGTTCATTGCGCCAGAGCAGCTTGCCTTTGTGATCGAGCGCGAGGGCTTCGATGGTGTCGCCCGTGCTCCAGTTAATGTAGATGCGCTCGGCGTCGATGAACGGCGTGGACGAGGCGAAGCTGTTGAAGTTGTGCTTCTTGTGCTCGGCGAAGGCCACCTCATAGCGCCAGGCCTCGGTGCCATCTTTAGCGTTCAGGCAGATCACCGCACGCTTGCCGGCACCTGCCTCGGCGGTGACGATCACTTTGTCCTTCCACAGCACCGGCGACGACCAGCCCGTGCCCACCTCGACCTTCCACACCGTGGTGCTGGCGTCGATCTTATCCGGCAACGGCGACGTATCCGCGACCCCCGAACCATTCGGCCCACGGAAGCGCGACCAGTCTGCCGCAGTGGAGAGGTGAGTGAAGGCGAGAGCCGAGGCGAGGAGGAGCGTGGAGCGGATCATGGGGCAATGGAGGGTGGGGGACGATGAGAAGTCGAATAACGATGCAAGCAAACGTGGGCGCTCGGGGCAAACTTTATCGCAGTTACTTCGCGATCCGCCGCCGCATCTCCCCCTCGGCGGCATCGCAGATCGTGCGCAGCGTCTCGGGGCTGATCCAGTGCCCGCCAAAGGCAGACACCGTCTCGTGGATCATGCCATCCGCCGTCGCCGCACGCATGTCGTGTTCCTTGCCATACTTGGCCACCAGCCGCTCGATGATCGTATCCGCCGTGGTGCCCGCATCGGCGTAGAAGATTTGCAGCCCCTCCGGCTCCCGCTCTTCCGACGTGCGCGACTGCGTGCCATCGAAGACCACGATCACCTGCTCCCCCGTCATATCCTGGTAGTGCCGCATACGCTGTAAAAGCATGTCGCGGGCCGCGTGGCGCTGCTGGCCCCCGCGCAAGTGCTGCGCCCGTAGCTCCGGCCACGCATGGATGATGCTGTGGCCGTCGATGAGTAAGTAGCGTCGGGGCGTGGGCATCGTGCAGGGTGGGGCAAACTTCAGGCACGCGCAGCCGCTATCTTCGCAGCGCCAGGATCAGCTCATCCATCTTGTTCGAGATCGCCTGTATCTCCCCCTGCGTTGGCGGATCGCTCACCGCTAGGCCCAGCGTCGCCACCCCGTTCGAGTTCCCGCTGGTGCCGCCGATGGCACTCGCGAGCTGCGCGTTGCTCACCTCGCCCGGCAGGCCTTGGCTCCCCGCCTGCCCGTCCGCGCCTATGCTCCCATCGTTGCCGCGTGGGATGCCGAAGGCGAAGCGCACATGGCTGCCGTCGAAGGCCACCTGCACCGTCGCCGCATCCCCCGGATTGAGCGTGCTCACACTGTCC
>JANOAR010000309.1:0-2948 GCA_031411235.1 Verrucomicrobiota bacterium
GTGTAAAAGACTGTTTAGAGCATCAGGTTTCATGGGCGGGCCAGCACTTTGCCACCCGCTTGCCCGTTGGTAAACAGGGGCGAGAGCCCTCAATGCACCCCACGCTCCAACTCTTATGACTTAACTTTCCCGAAGAGCCGATTTTGCGAGGGCATTTCCTTCAAAAAGGGACTTTTTGCGGCGGCGTCTGATCACAGACGGCTGCCTGGACTGCTTGCTTCCAAGCCAACCTATATAGTTTTGAGCTTGGAACTTAGTTATCAAAGTCTCATTCATCGTTGTCGTCCTCCATTTCGGCCAGAAGCTCTTCCACTCGCTCCTTTAGCTCCACTAGACCTGCTTTGCTAAGGGTGAGGCCAGTGTGAATCTCGCGAAAGATGCCTTCTTTGCCCTCGCTGATTCGCGCATTCTGGACACTGCCGTCGGTGCCGATCACGTAGTCGATTCGTTTTGGCAACGGCGTACGCTCAACATAGAAAGCGAGGAAACCATTACCGCTGGGCGTCTGGCTACTGAACACTCCATCCGCATGGAGCGTTTGGAAGTTCGTCGTCTTCTCGCAGTGGAAGGTTAAAATATCGGTTGTGTCGTCAGCCATGTTACTTTGGAGGCTACGAGGTTAACACGGCTGTTTCAACGACAACAATCCGCAGAGTAAGCGTTTCGTGTGCCCGACGCCATGGCGGAAAAGAAGAGCGCAAATCCGCGTGAGAAACGCCCTCCGCATTCTCTGCTGCGCCCGCCAAAGGCCATGAGTGGATAGCAACACGAGGGACGCGTGTGCTCCCCCAGCCCCCCTTGTAAACCCAATGTAAAACCTTCCAAGCAACCCCTGGAAAAGCTCGTCATCATGTCACGAACTCGGTAGCTTTTGCCAATCAACGTACACGACTTATGCGCACTTCGTCCTTGCTCACCTCACTTGTCGCCAGCCTCATCGCTGGCCTTTCGCTGGCTCAAACTCCAGCTCCCACGCCGCCCGCTGTGCCTGCACCCGCAGCCGCGCCAACCGCTGCGCCTACACCCACTGCCGCAGACCCATCCAAGCTGCCCGTCCGAGAGCGCGAGCGCACCGTGTATGTGCCCTACACCGAGCTGGAAAAAGTCTTCACCGACGGCGGCAAGGGCGTATTTCTGCCCTACCGGGAATTCCTCGCGATGTGGAATGAGCTGACCCTCAAGCGCGAAGCCGAGGAAAAGCCAGTGCCTGTGGATGTGGTCATCGCGCGTGGCGATTACACGGGCCGCGTCGAGGGGCAAACCCTGGTGCTTGATGCGAAGATCAGCGTGGAGTCGTTCAAGAAAGGCTGGCAAACCTTGCACCTTTGCGGCCCTTCATCCGTGGGCTTTGCCGAGGTGCAGACCGGCAAGGCGGTGCTCGAATCGCGCTCCAACGGTTACGACTTGCTGCTGCCTGACAAAGGCCAGTATGACATCACGCTGAAGCTCATGCTTCCCATCGCGCAGAGCGCGGGCAAGTCGCGTGTGTCGCTCTCGCTGCCTTACGCCGCAGTATCGAAGCTGGTCATGACAGTACCCGGCGAAGGCCTGGAGTTTGAGGTGAAACCCAGCGCCGCCTTCACCACCCGACCGCTCGGCGGGCAGACCGAGCTGTCGGCTTTCTTCGGCGGCAGCAGCTTCTTTGGCGGAGCCGACAAGGTGCCCGAGCTGAGCTGGGGCGCACCACAGGGCGTCACACAGATGACGCCGATGCTGCTCGCCGAAGTGCGCCTCGGCACCGCCATCCGCGCGGGTTCCATGACGACCTCCGCGCGCTTCGATCTGCGCATCCTGCGTGCGCCGATGGCCGAGTTTAAAGTATCGCTGCCAGCCGGGCAGGAGTTGCTCGGAGTCACGGGCGAAAACATCAAAACATGGAACGTAGCGCCCGCTGCGAATGGCAGGCAACAGCTCACGGTGACGCCCGATAAGCCCGTGAAGGACGGCTACAATTTCGTGCTCTCGCTCGAAGGTGCCGTACCCGCGCTGCCCACGGAAGTGAAGCTGCCGGACTTCATCGTCGAAGGCGCGAACTACACGCGTGGCGAAGCGCTCGTCACCACCGAGCCACAGTTCGATGTCACACCGAAGACTCTCGATGCCGTGGTGAGAGCGAGCACACAAGTCGAGGTGAAGGATGGGCTGATGGGCGTCGGCAGCTTCCGTCTTTTGAAACAACCTTACTCGCTCTCGATGACCGTTGAAGAAGCCAAGGCGCAGGTCGAGGTGACCAGCAGCACGCGCTTTGAAGTGCTGCGCAACGAAGCCAAAATCGAAGCTGAGTTGAGCTACGATGTGAAGCGTGTGGGCATCTTTGAAACGCGCATTGGCTTGCCTGCGGGGATCAATGTGACCAGCGTCAAAGGCGATGCGATGTTGGAATGGAAGGTCGTCAATGCTCCCACGCCCAACGCTGCCACCACCGCCAATCCTGCGGATCAGCCGACGAACAAAGAGCTGCTCGTGAAGCTGAACAAACAGACCGTCGGCAGTTTCACGCTCAACATTGTTGGCAAACAACTGCGCACCGTGCCCACCGAAGACAGCACGCTGCCGCTCTTCGCTCCGCAAGGTGTCGCGAGGCATGAAGGCAAGATCGGCGTCGGTGTGCATAGCAGCTTGGAGGCAAGCACGAAGACCTTGGGCGACGCGGCGCTGGAAGACGTGAGCGAGTTGAAGCCGATGGGCTTCCGCGCTGCCAACGATCCCTTTGCTCAAGCACCGGGCTCCACTTTCTCCCAACCCACCACCGAACTCTCCCTCGCCTTCCGATACCGCGACGCGGCAAAGCCCGCCGTGCTTGGCTTCAAGAGCCGCGATCCGCAAGTCAGCGCCGAGATCATGACGCTCATCGAGGCCAAGGAGCAGAGCACGCGCCACCAGTGGACGATCGTCTTCGATGTCGCCTACGCGGCTGTTGATAAAGTCATCATCGCCGTGCCCAAGGC
>JANOAR010000310.1:0-1577 GCA_031411235.1 Verrucomicrobiota bacterium
GCACGACCGCATCCGCCGGCAGACCCGCCTTCGCGCCGCCGCGGCTCAGGGCCGCAGCGATGGCCACGTTCGAGTGGATTGATTCCGAGCCGCCGCGGAGGATGGTCGCGTTCCCCGTCTTCGTGCAGAGCACCGCCGCATCGCTCGTCACATTCGGGCGCGATTCGTAAATGATCCCCACCACGCCGATCGGCACGCGGACCTTCGTGATGCGCAGGCCATTCGGGCGGGTCCAATCGCGAATCGTCCCGCCCACCGGATTGGGAAGCGCCGCGACCTCGCGAATTCCCTCAGCCATCGCCGTGAGTTTCTTCTCATTTAGCGCGAGGCGTTCGCGCATCGGCGTGCTCAAGCCATTCGCCCTTCCCAGTTCCATGTCGCGCGCATTCGCGGAAAGGATCTCATCTTTCCCCGCCAGGATTTCGTCGGCCATCGCCAGCAAGCCCGCGTCCTTCGTCGCCGCATCGAGCCGCGCGAGCTGCCGCGACGCCGTCCGTGCGCGTCGCCCGAACTCGAGAATCTGTTCTTTCAAGTCCTTCATCGCCGCACTTTTCTACATCGACCCGCCTTTGGCAACGAGTGTGTCGCCTACGCGCCGATCGCCGCGCGCGTTCGATTCACCAGATCGTTGTCCGCGTCGCCCGAACCGCGAAGTAGGAAGGCGCTCGCCGCGAGAAGGCGGTCGCGCGTGGGCGGTGAAAGCCGCTCGCAATCCTCGAACACCGCGGAACTGAATTTGTAATCGTGCGCGTCGCGGCCTTTGAGGAAGACGAGTCGGCGGGCCGCATCGGCAAAGGGTTGCGGACTGGGCCGGTCCTTGAGCCAGCCGAGAATTTTCCGCGCGGCGATCCCACGATCCTTGCTCACATCCGCGAAGATTTCCGCGACGGCGTCATCGCCTTTCGACTCCGGCGCGAGCGGTTCGAGCGCGTCGATGTGCGTGCCGTTGTCGGCGCGATTGCCACGAAAAAGCGGAAGGAACGCCGCATTTTGCAACAGCAGAAGACGGCGCGTCTCGTCGTTCTCGGCGCGGTGCCACGCGTAGTGGACCGCATTCGTAAAAGTCATCGCGTGCAGCGAAAGAATGCCGGGAGCCTGCATGAGCAACTCCCCTGCTCCGCTGAAAAGCGCGTCGAAGATCGACTGCGGCGCGGCACCCGCATTCAGAAGCTTCGCCGTCAGCGCGCTCGTCTCCGCAGGCGTGCCCGCGCGCATCGCCTGCAAAAGTTCCGTCGTCGCTTCCGCGCTCGGTTTTCCATCGAGCCAGCCCTCGCGGATTTGCTTCACCGTTTCCAGATTCTGCCGGAAAGGACGATCCGCCGGCAGGTCCGCCGTCGCCGGATTTTCCTTGGCACCCGAGCGATCGAGCATTGCGTAAGCGAGCGAACGCAGCACCGGCTCGGCGTGCTGCCAGCCGATCACATCCAGACAGCGAAAGCTGTTCGCGACATAGATCCCCTTGTGCCCGATGTCGCGAAAATCGCGCGCGCCGTAGCGGCAGAAAATCTCGAACAACTCATTCGCTCCCGCTGTCCGCGCCATCCCGACGACCGCCGCGTCCGCCGCACTTTTATCCC
>JANOAR010000311.1:0-26096 GCA_031411235.1 Verrucomicrobiota bacterium
CTGGCCAAGAAGCACTGTCACTTTGGTAACACACTAATCGCGGGTGGACTGCGCGACAAAGGCCTGGAGCGAGCCCTGAAGACCGGTGATCTGAAGCACTTCCTACATACCATCGCAGGCGAGGCTATCGAGCAATGGCGTCTGCCCGCCGTGCAACTGCGCCCCGACGACGTGGCCGCAGTCACACAAGCCTGGTCTCCAGGCCTCCACCCCCTGAGCGCCGTCAAAGAACTTGCCGATTACCCCACCAACGGTTTGTTTGCACTAGGCTGAACTGACCCATTTCATGGCTTTCATTGACCCATTCCAAACTTTGGGCCGCTTACATCTTGTGACGGGGCGCTTTCTGGAGGCCAATATGCCCTGGGATGGCGCTGCCATTCTTGCCGTCCGGCTGTCCGAAGATTTTTGCCATAAGATCGGTGCGCGTGGTTTTGACATTCTTCATGTTGCCGCAGCCTTGGAGCTTAATATCAAAGATTTCATCACTTGTGATCGCCGGCAGGCAACTCTGGCGAAAGCCGCTGGGTTGGATGTTGTGTTAGTTCATCGGGAATAGTCAGAAGTGGGCTACGGCATGACTTCCAGCCCTTCGCTCTCCGGCAAGCTCGCGCTGGTGATGATCGGAGCTGAGGAAGTCGGGGTTTTCGGCAGGCTGGCGACAAGCTTTTTGCTCCCCACTCCTACCCTATCGGCGCGAGGGAAGTCGCGGAGCACATCACAAAGGGCCGCCAATTAAAGGCAAAAAAATAGTGTCACAAAACCGCCACTGCTGCCACGTTCTGTCCCCCGTCCATCTATGACCACATCCACCAGCACCCACACTCGTCGTCGCTTCCTGCGCAACACCGCCCTCACCGCAGGCGGTATCTTCGTCCCCAACCTCCTCTTCTCCCAAGCGGGCGGTGGTAAAAAGCTCAACTTCGCTGGCATCGGCGGCGCGGGCGGCAAAGGCGAGAGCGATATTGGCATCGCCGCCGAAGGCGCGAACATCGTCGCCATCTGCGACGTGGATCGTGATCGCCTTGCCAAGGCTCAGCTCAAGTACCCGGACGCCAAGATGTTCGAGAGCTTCAAAGAAATGTTTGAGGTCATGGGCGACAAAATCGACGCCGTCACCATCTCCACCCCCGACCACGCTCACTTCCCCGCTGCGATGGAAGCGCTGAAGCGCGGCAAGCACATCTGCGTGCAAAAGCCCCTGGTGAACCGCATCTGGGAAGCCAACCAACTCCATGAAGCCGCCAAAAAGAAAGGCGTCAAAACCAACATGGGCAACCAAGGCCACACAGGCGAAGGCATTCGCATGATGAAGGAATGGCTCAACGCTGGCATCGTCGGCAACGTGAAAGAAATCCACGTCTGGACGAACCGCCCCATCTGGCCCCAAGGCAACGAAGCCCACGCCAGCTACAAGGAAGGCCCGGCTCCGGCCAGCCTCAACTGGGCTGCTTGGCAGGCTGCCGTGCCTGATGCGCCTTTCATCGAAGGCGTCCACCCCTTCAAATGGCGCGGCCACCGCGAATATGGCGCAGGTGCCATGGGCGACATGGGCTGCCACATCCTCGACGGTGCCTTCTGGGGCTGCGAACTCGGCGAGCCTTATAAAATGGAAGCCCAGTGCGATGAACTCACGGATCTGAGCTGGAGCAAAAACGCCCATGTCCTCTGCTACTTCAAGACGGCCAAGTACGGCGAAATCAAGCTCCATTGGTACGAAGGTGGTATGCGCCCTGAGCGCCCTGCGGAACTCTCCGCTAGCCGCGACTGGGAGAAGATGAAGGGCGGCTTCATGATCAAAGGCGACGAAGGCGTCATCCTCAACACCGATGACTACTGCGGCCATCCTGAACTCATCAGCGACCCCGAGCGCTACAAAAAATTCGCCGCCGAAACCCCCAAGACCCTGGAGCGTTCCCTCGCCCCCGGCAAGCCGCAGCTCGAACTCGTCCGTGCCATCGAACAAGACAAAATCTGCGGCAGCAACTTCGACTACGCCGTCCCCCTCACCAAGCTTTGCCTCCTCGGCAACCTTGCCATCGCCAACCCCGGCAAAGTCATCAACTGGGACAGCGCTACGCAAAGCAGCGGTGACGCCGCCGTGGATGCCCTCATCAAACGCAAAGGCTACCGCGCTGGCTGGGAATACAGTGCCGCTACTGTCTAAGCCGGACATCCCTAGCTAACTCCTCTGCGGGCATCCCAGCATCACGCTGCGATGCCCGTTTTGTATTTAACCGAACGCCGCGATAGCGACTGGAGCGCGGGGCTCCGACCCCGCAGCGCTTGTTCGCAGGCACAACACCACCGCACGTTTGGGTGTTTCCTAGCTTCACGGCGAGGGTATAGCGCTGCGGGGTCGGAGCCCCGCGCTCCAGTCCCTATCGCCCCACCGGCCCTGGATCACGACCTTGCCGCATCATCTCAATGCGATCCGTCGCGACTCCCCTCGGTAGCCCCAGTTCGATATAAATGAGCAAGTAGTGATCTGCGGCATTGCTGAACGCCGCTGGGTTATTTTGCAGCAAGCCCGGCAGCAGTGCCATGCGCGTCATGGCCACCCGCTGCGCTGCCTCTGCGGCACCCCACTTCTTTGCCCCCACCCGCACGGCTGCTAGGCCCAGCCAGGCCTCCACCGTCGTCGGGTGCATCTCTCCCACCTGCTTTTGCGCCAACTCCACCGAACGCAATTGAGCCGCCTCAGCCTCCTCGAATTTGCTCTGCGAATTCAGCACCAACGCTAACCCCCGATAGGCCTGCACGACATGCGCCGACTCGTTGCCAAACAGCTTCTCGGCCACCGCAATCGC
This sequence comes from Verrucomicrobiota bacterium, assembly GCA_031411235.1. Taxonomy (GTDB): domain Bacteria; phylum Verrucomicrobiota; class Verrucomicrobiia; order Verrucomicrobiales; family Verrucomicrobiaceae; genus JANOAR01. The sequence continues at coordinate 2,811 of JANOAR010000311.1, forward strand.
CCGCTGTATCAGCTCCTCGGCCTCCGCGTAGCGCTTCTGCGCGCCCAGTGTATTCGCCAAGTGCAGCAAGTCATCCACGATCACCACGCTCACCTTGCCATACGCCTTCTCATCAATCGCCAGTACCCGGCGGAACATCGACTCGGGGTTCTTCGCATCGCCCCGCGCCAGCACCAACTTCGCCACATTAAACAGACTCTTCGCCACCTCGGGATGCTCCAGTCCCAGTGCCTTCTCGCGCACCTTCATCGCCTGCCAAAACGCCCCCTCGGCCTCCGTCGCTCGATTGGTTCGCACCAAAAACTGCCCCAGCGCATGCCAGGCAATTCCTTGCTCTCGTTGATTCGCCCCCAACGTCCCCTCTGCCGACTTGATCTGCTCGCGCAGCAGTTGCTCCGAGTCCGCCATGCGGCCCATCTTTGAATACAGAGCCGCCAGCACCACGCGAGGGCACATGGGCCGCTGCGCCGGGTCTGGCGGGTGCAGCTTCTCAATCTCAATCGCCCGTTTCAGTAGCGTCTCTGCCTCCGCCAGCCCACCGCGCTCCATCTGCAACTTCGCCAAATTCACGCAGCGAATCGCCACCCAAGGATGATCCTTGCCCTGCTGCGCACTCGTCAGCGCCAGCGTCTTGCGAAACAACGCTTCCGACTCATCAAGCCGCGCCTCATCCTTCTGCATCGCCCCCACCTGCCATAGTGACTGGGCAAAGTCATTCATCGCGTCCGATGTATCCGCGTGCTCCGCGCCCCTTGTCTTTATTGCCAGTGCCAGCGCCCGACGCAGCACTCCCTCTGCCTCCACCCACTTCTCATTCTCCATCAGGCAGCGCCCGTGCAATTCCAGTGCCAGCGCATACTCAGCCGACGACACGTCCCCCAGCCGCTCAAACATCGCCACCCCTTGCTCTGTTAGTTCCAGGCTCTTCTGCGGTTCGCGAAACTTCCGCGCCCTCTCCCCATCACTGGCCAGTTCCACCGCCTTCTCCCGTGAATCCCCAGCCTGCGGCGACACCGCACCCGCTGGCAGAGCCAGCAAGCCCATCGCCGCCGCAAGGGCAAGCCTAAGACTAAGCGGTGTCTTCACAATGAGCTGTCGGAGGGATAAGGGATAAGGGGAGTGCCTTCGGGTGTGCTCTTCGTAGCTAGTGTGGTTTTCAATTCAAGCGCGAAGCCACTCCCCTTATCCCTCTCTGCTCGCTTTGCTATCACGCCAGCATCGGCCTCAGCATCTCGATGATCTCCGGCACCCGCTGGAAGGGATCTTCCGCCATCTCGTACTCCAGCGTGAACCACCCTTGGTAATTCGCCGCCCGCAGGATCTCGATCACCCGCTTCACATCGCTGGGTTCGCTCTTCGTCGCGCCCGCCTTCTTGATCTCCATCTTCAACTGCACATTCACCGCATACGGCGCGATCCTCTCCAGATCAGCGTAGGGATCCTCGGTGTGGAAGTTGCCACTGTCGAAATTGATCCCCGCCCAGTCACTCTTTACCGACTGCACGATCTTCAACAAATTCGCCGGTTCAGCGACCAGCCCCCCGTGGTTCTCCACCCCCAGGAAGATGCCCTTCGTCGCTGCGTAATCCAGGCATTCCTGATACGCGGCAATGCAATTCGCCATCGCCTCATCGAAGTTCACATCCTTCGGCGGCGCACCTGCAAAAACCCGAATGTGCGGCGCATTCATCAGCGCCGAGTAGTCGATCCACTTCTTCGTCAGCGCGATATTCTCGTCCAGCTTTTCCCCCTTCGGAAACGCCCAGCTATTGCCGATCGCCGTCCCCGTCAGTTGCACCCCGCGTATGAAAGCCCGGTGCCGCAGCGCCAGCAGAAACTTCTCATCCACATCCGGTGGGAAGTAGTAACTCGTCACCTCCGCCCCAGGGATATTGTGGTCGGCGCACCAATCCACAAAATCAAACACACTCCACGCCTCATGGCCAGGCTGTGGCTTCTGCTCCTTATCGCGCATGAACTTGAAGTACTTACCAAAGCTATACGCTGCGAGCCCCAGTTGCATACGGCTCTTGCCCGCACGCTTGATGGGTTCGATGGCAGGAAGAGCTGACACGCTAAGCGCACCCAGACTGGTATGAAGGAAGGAACGACGAGAGAACATAAGGCGAGTCTCAACGACGCAAGGTGGGCAGCCTTTCGCGCAACGAGGCATCACGCCTCCACGACTCCACGCCTTTCCCCTTTTGCCTTCTGCCTTTTGCCTTAGCTTTTCCACCCTCCCATGAAATTGATCGTCCTCACCGCCGACGCAAACACCCTCATCTACCATCGCGGCGACCTCATCCGCGACTTCGCTGCCGCAGGCTGCGAAGTCGTCACCTCCGCCGCCGAAGACTACCCGCATGTGCAGGCCTTTATGAAATCGCTGGGCGCACGGCATCGCCCCATCCGCATGATTCGCAGCCGTATCAATCCCGCCAGCGACCTCATCACTCTGCTCGACATGTGGCGGTTGTTTCGCAGCGAGCAGCCCGATGCGCTCTTCGCCTACACGATAAAAAGCGTCGTCTATGGCTGTGTCGTTGCACGGCTGGCAGGCGTGCCGCGCGTCTATGCGCTGCTGCCCGGCCTCGGCTTCACCTTCGTCAAACAAACCACGCTGAAGGGCCGCATCCTCAGCCGCCTCTCGCGCTGGCTGCATCGCTTCGCCCTGCGCCGGGCGGATGTCATCTTCCTGCAAAACAACGACGACCTCGCCATGCTCCGCGAGGAGCACATCCTCCCCGCTGGCGTCCCCGCTCACGTCACCGCCGGCAGCGGCGTCAACTGCACCGAATACGCCTTCGACGATCTCGCCGAAAACCCCGACCTCGCCGCTGGTCGAGTGCGCTTCGTCCTCGTCAGCCGCCTCCTCGTGAGCAAAGGCGTCGTCGTCTTCGCCGAGGCGGCACGCGCCATTCGAGCCAAGTATCCCAACGCCGAATTCCACCTCGTCGGCCCCTTTGACCCCAACCCCAACCGTGTCACCGAGGATCAAGTCCACGCCTGGGTCGCCGAAGGTCTCCTCACCTACCACGGCATGGTCCGCGACATCCCCGCCCTGCTGCGCACCATGCACATCTTCTGCCTCCCCACCTGGTACCGCGAAGGCGTGCCCCACGCCACCCTCGAAGCCCTCGCCGTCGGACGCCCCATCATCACCACCGACTCCATCGGAGCCCGCGAAACCGTCACCCTGACCTCGCACGGCCTCGCCCAACAAGCCGCAGGCGACCCCGTCCGCGAGGGCCACAACGGCTTCCTCCTGCAACCGCAAAACGTAGAAGCCGCCGTGCAAGTCATGACGCACTACCTCGACAACCCCCAGTCCATCATTCAGCATGGCCGCACCAGCCGCCAACTCGCCGAACAAGTCTTCGACGTGCGCCTCGTCAATGCCCTCATCCTGCGCGAGATGGGCCTGGAGCGTAGAAACCGCAATCGAGGAGAAGCGGCATCAGCGCCGATTCCTGAGGCGGGCATTTGAATCCGAATGACAAATGACGAATGAAGCATACTGACCGCACCCCCACTGCCTTGGTTATTCCTCATGTCCGCCGCCGCCATCCCTCCGCACGTCTTTGAACAACCCGCCCCTCGCTTCGATATCGAGCGTGTGCAGACGCCAGCCTATGTCGTCGATCTCGGCTTACTGCGGCAGAATGCCGAGAAGCTGGCCCGTGTGCAGGCAGAGTCCGGGTGTAAGGTGCTGCTCGCGCAGAAGGGCTTCTCCATGTTCGCCACGTATCCGCTGCTGCGCGAGTACCTCAGCGGCTGCTGCGCCAGCGGCTTGTATGAGGCGCTGCTGGCTCATGAAGAATTTGGCGGCGAGGTGCATGTCTATGCGCCTGCTTTTAAAGAGGACGAGATGCGCCAATTGATCCCCATCGCTCATCACATCAGCTTCAACTCGCTGGCGCAGTGGCGGAAGTGGCGGCCCATGCTCGATGCGGCGCGTGCGCGTGGCGAGCGGGTGCCCAGCCCCGGCATCCGCGTGAACCCCGAGCACAGTGAGGTAGAGGTCGCGCTGTATGATCCCTGCTCCCCCGGCTGTCGCCTCGGCATCCGCGCCGAAGCCCTGGAAGGCGAAGACCTCGAAGGACTCGAAGGCCTGCACTTCCACGCCCTCTGCGAGCAAGACAGCGACGTGCTAGAGCGCACCCTCGCCGCCGTGGAGCAACGCTTCCCCCGGCTGCTGGCGCAGGTGAAGTGGGTGAACATGGGCGGTGGCCACCACATCACCCGCAACAGCTACGACGTGCCGCGCCTCGTCCGCGTGGTGCGCGACTTCAAGGCCCGCTGGGATAAAGACGTGTACCTAGAGCCCGGCGAGGCCGTGGCGCTGAACACCGGCTACCTGATCACCAGCGTGGTAGATATTGTGGGGGAGACGAATCCCCAGAAAACCGTTTTACAATCCCTAGCCCATCAACCGCAGAACAAGCAAACTCATGAAAACCATCGCACCCCTCCTCACCGAAGCCGCACGCCAGCAGACTCACAACGCGCGGCAAGAGCACTCATCCAAAGCCTCGCAGATGCTGCCCAAGGAATTGATCGCCCAAATGCGGCGCAACGGCTCGACACCGAGGCCCAATGCCTTCGCCAATGGGCCACAGACAACGGCTGGCTGATCACGGAGGAAGAGCTGTCGCATCGCATCGGCAGCGCGACCGAGCTGGATGGTGCCTCGGAGCATGATGTGTACCTCGATGCTGCTGCTGGTCGCGTGCTAAAGCTGACGATGCCGCCCAACTTCGGCGCACGCGGTGAGGCTGCGGCCTACCTGACCAACCTTTTGGCCTGCAATACCTTGCTGAATGATGACTGGTGCTTTGAAGGCGTCGTCGATGGCGTGGATGGGCTGCGCATCGCCTCCAGCCAGCCCTTTGTCCTGGGCGAGCGTGCCAGTGTGCCTGAGATCGACGCCTACTTCGGCGCGCTGGGCATGACCAAGGAGCGCGAGAATACCTATGCTCGCGCGGATGGCCTGCGAGTTGCCGATGCTCGGCCCGACAACATCCTGCGCGACGCCGCTGGCCGATTGTTGCCCATCGACATCCATATCCTTGGCGTGGCTCTCGAAGACCTGCCCGAAGCTCAAGGCAAGGACGACAACGCGGCCCCGCTCCCCACCGCCATCCTCGACTGCTCGGCCACCGCGCACATGCCGGACACGCTGGAGATGCCCTACCGCCCGCACATCCTCGGTGCCGATTGGCCGGACAAGCAGGCCCACGCCTACCGCCTGGGTGGCATGACGTGCCTCGCCGGCGATGTCATCAATGACTATTCCTTCCCCCAGCCGCTGCGCATCAGCGACAAGCTCGTTTTCACCGACATGGCCCACTACACGATGGTGAAGACGACGATGTTCAACGGCGTGGAGCATCCCGACATCGTTACGTTTGACCCTGCGACCGATGAGTTGAAACTCGTGCGTCGCTTTGGTTATGAGGACTTCAAGCGCCGCCTTTCCTGAACGGCAGCGTGCCCCTCACATCAACTGCATCGCGTCCACGTCCCAGGTCACGATGACATCGCTGGGCAGCGTGGTCTTGCCGATGACTTGGGCGATGATACGAGAGAGCGCTCGCACCTTCATGCTGCGCAGCAAGAGTTGAAAACGAAACTGCCCGTGCGCCTTCGAGAGCGGCGAGGGCATGGGTTCACCCATGATGACCTCTTCGGTGATCTGCTCGCGCAGCCTTGTGGCTAGGCTTTGCAAGGCCAGCTCGGCTTTGCCCTCATGCACACTCCTCGCGGTGATGAGGATGACGTGAATGTAGGGTGGGTAGCGAAAGGCTTTGCGCTGCTCTAGCTCTTGCTGCGCGAAGCCCTCGAAGTCGGCGTGCCGTGCGAACTGCACGGCGGGTGTGTGCGGCGCGAAGGTTTGCACGAAGACTTCGCCTTTTACTTCGCCGCGTCCCGCGCGTCCGGCGACTTGGGTAAGCAGTTGGAAGGTGCGCTCGGCGGCGCGGAAGTCGGGCAGGTTCAAAGCGAGGTCGGCATTCAACACACCGACCAGCGTGACGTTCGGAAAATCGAGTCCCTTGGCGATCATCTGCGTGCCGATGAGCATGTCGAGCTTGTGCGCTTTGAACTCTTTCAGCGTGTCGCGCAGTTGGTTTTTGCGCTGCATGGTGTCGGTGTCCACTCGCGCCAGTTTAGCCTGCGGAAAGGCTTCGCGCAGCACCTGCTCGACGCGCTCGGTGCCGAAGCCGGCGAAGCGAATGCCGGGGTCGTTGCACTTCGGGCACTTGCGCGGGGTGAGGCGGCGCGAGCCGCAGACGTGGCACACGAGCTTGTCCTCGGTCTTGTGCAGGGTCATCGGCACGGCGCAGTCTTTGCACTGGCAGACTTCGCCGCAGGCCATGCAACTGAGGCTGGTATTAAAGCCTCGGCGGTTGAGGAAAAGGATGATCTGCTCGCCCTTCGCCAGCCTATCCAGCACCGCCGTGCGCAGGCGTTCGCTGAGGATGCGCGTGTCGGGGCTGTTGCCGCCTTTGCGTCGCTCCAGTCGCAGATCGACGATGCGAATGAGCGGCATGGATTTGCCGTCGGTGCGACGGGTTAACCGCAGCAGCTCGTATTTGCCGGTGCAGGCGTTGTTCCAGGTTTCCAGCGCGGGTGTGGCTGTCGCTAAAAGCACCGCGCAGCCTTCGAGCTTGGCACGCACCACGGCGAGATCGCGGGCGTGGTAGCGCGGGGTTTCATCCTGCTTGTAACTGGGCTCGTGTTCTTCATCGACAATGATGAGGCCGAGGTTTTCTAGCGGGGCAAAAATGGCGCTGCGGGCACCGATGACGATGTCGGCGCGGCGCTCATGCACCTTGAACCATTCATCATGGCGCTCGCCCTCGCTGAGGTGGCTGTGCAGGATAGCGATGCGCTCGGTGCGGTCGGAAAACCTTGCCTTGAATCTCTCGATGGTTTGCGGGGTGAGCGCGATTTCGGGCACCAGCACGAGCGCTGTTTTTCCCTGCTCCAGCACCTTGGCGATGCCTTGCAGAAAGACCTCGGTCTTGCCGCTGCCGGTGACGCCGTGCAGCAGCATGGGCTTGGCTTCCAGGGGCTTGGCCACGGCGGCGAGCACGGCCTCGTAGGCAGCCTGTTGCTCATCGGTCATCGTCAGCGGCGTGGACGGCAGATACTCCTCGGTGGCAAAGGGATCGCGCTCGACACGGATCTCCGCGCGGGTGATCCAGCCTTTCTCGATAAGGGGTTTGATCAATGCCGTGGCGCGTGGCAGCTCGCGGCGCAGATCACTGAGCGTGGTCTCTCCGCCCGCGAGTTGCAGCTCGTCGATGATGCGCGCCTGCATCGGCGCGGACTTACGCAGCTTCTCCAGCTCCTCGCTGGTATGCTTCTTCACCAGGGCCAGATGGCTGTCGGTGAGGAAACTCTCCGGCTTCGCCCGCACCGCCTGCGGCAGCATGGATCGCAGCACTTGATTCACGGGTGTGACGTAGTACTCGCCGACCCACTGCGCGAGCTTCAGCAGCGCAGCAGTGAAGACCGGCTCGCGGCTGACCATCTCGCTTATTTCGCGCAGGCGGAAGGTCGTCTCGACATGGTCAAAGATGTCGAGCACCACGGCCTTCACCTTCTGCCGCTGCATCGGCACCAGTACCCGCGAGCCAATGCGCATCACCGGCTCCAGCCGCGCCGGGATGGCATAGTCTAGCTCCACGGCGTTCTCTTCGATCTGCACGCGTGCAGTACGTGGCGTCGTGCCTTCCGTCGGTATTGACGGCGCAGCTAGCTCGAAGAGCGTGCCTTGTTGCGGGGCACGCTGGGTCTCGGCTGGCTTGGATGACGATGACATGTGGCGAGCATACAAGCATGGAAAGGCGCTAGCGCGAATTTTGCGCCCCAAGAGATAATGCTTTCGTCGTCCCTGCCCATAATTCTCACTGGCACGAGACAGCAAGCCTGCGCTACCGTCGCCACCTCTGCGTTGCTTGACTGGCCTGAATAGGGCCACCCCCTCAGGCTTATTGCCGTGCGTTATTCCGACCTCATGCCCACCCTTCCCGAACTCGAAAAAGACACCCGCCGCCTTCTCAAAGACGGCAGTAATATGGCCGCGCTGCGCATCGCTGAACAAGCGGTACGCGAACACGCTAATGACCCAGCGGCGCACCATCTTCACGCACGTATTCAGGAGCTGGTCGCTCGTTATGAGGAGTCGCTGCACAGCTACCGCGAGTGCCTGCGACTCGGTGGTCACGGCGATGCGGCGGAGCGTGCGGCAGTGCTGCAAGCAGCGCTGGAACGACCCGCTGCGGTGCATGTGCCCACGCATCTGCGCTCGTGGCACAGTGCGCTGCCGTTTACGGCTCTGACGAGCATTCAGAATGCGCTGCACAACTTCAGCTACAAGAGCACGCCGTTGCAGAAGAACCCCTTCGACCATGCGCTGTATCCGATGCTGCTGTGGCAATTCAAGCCACGCACCATCATCGAGATCGGCTCAAAGGAAGGCGGCTCGGCACTGTGGATGGGCGACCTGTGCGACACCTTCAAGCTGGACTGCGAGATTCATTCCATCGACATCGTACGCGTCGCGACCGTGAAGCACAAGCGCGTCACTTTCCATGAAGGCGATGGCCGCAATCTCGGCGGCACCTTGACAGAGAAGATGCTGAAAAAACTACCTCGTCCCTGGCTTGTCATTGAAGACGCTGACCACAGCTACGAGACCACACACGCAGTGCTGGAGTTCTTTGGCGATCTGCTCACGCCTACGGATATGCTAGTCGTGGAAGACGGCATCATCACCGACCTCTCGCAGATGCCCGAGGGGGCCTCCGGGCCGCATCGGGCGCTGAAAAAATTCCTCCAGCGCAACTATGCCGAGTGGGAAATCCTGCCCGAGTGGTGCGACTTCTTTGGCTATAATTTCACCTGGAGCAGCAATGGCTTCCTGCGGCGCACAGGCTTGAAAAAACTGAGCCCCGATGTGGCTCCCGAGCACGCCGACGCTCTGGCGAAGGTGAAGGGCAAAGACTTCGCAGGAGCCCTGGAAACGCTGGCGAGCAAGCCCACCAGCTATGGCTCGGATTATCTGCGAGCTTATTCGCTGTGGCGGCTGGATCGCGTCGCCGAGGCCCGCGTCGCTGCCCTCGCTGAGGCCGCTCGCCATCCCGCGCATCGTCAGGCACTTGCCCTTGCTCATCTGTTATCCACCAAGCTCGATGGCACGCTCCAGGAGATGCCCGCAGCAAAGCCGCCGAGGCTCGCCGCCACCGCTCCCGGCCAGCCTTTGCCACTGGTGAATCTGGGCTGCGGGCGCAGGTATCACGCCTCGTGGTTGAACTTCGATGTGGTGCCCACGCATGAGTCGGTGCGAGCGCACAATCTTCTGCAACCACTGCCGCTGGAGGAGGCGAGCTGTGCCGTCGTTTATCACAGCCATGTGCTGGAGCATCTGCCCAAGGATCGTGCGCCCGCCTTCATCGCTGAGTGCTTCCGCGTGCTCGCACCGGGTGGCATTTTGCGCATCGCCGTACCCGACCTTGAGGGCAGCGCACGGGCTTATTTGCGCGAACTGGATGCCGCTGCTGCTGGCGACGCAAGTGCTGCGGATCGGCATGACTGGATGACGCATGAGCTGGTGGATCAGCTCGCTCGCCATCGCACGGGTGGCCAGATGCTCGGCTATTGGAAGCAGCAGCCAATGCCTGCCGAGGACTTTGTCTTGTCGCGCATGGGCCGCGAAGTGGGCGACTTCATCGCTGAACACCGCGCCAAGCCCGCCGCAGCCGAGAGCAAACCTTTACCGTTGAATGCGAATACGGTGGGCAGCTTCCGACTGGGCGGCGAGGTGCATCAGTGGATGTATGATCGCGTGTCATTGGGACGACTCCTCGCGAGTGCTGGCTTCTGTGAAGTCCGCGTGTGCAAGGCGGACGAATCCGCCATCGCCGACTTCATGAGTTTCGCCTTGGATACCGATGAGAACGGCAGGGTGCGCAAGCCCGACTCGCTCTTCATGGAGGCACACAAGCCCGTCTAACTGCCAGCCCATGCGCGTTCTTCACCTGAGCACTCACGACACGCGCGGCGGCGCGGCGCTCTCGGCGTGGCGCTTGCACGAGGGCCTGCGGCAGTCAGGCGTGGATAGCCGGATGCTGGTGCGAACAAAGCACAGCGACAGCGAGCATGTCGTCGAAGCGGGCGATGCGGCGGTGGTCGCTGCGTGGCATGAACAAATCGCGACGCCTTGGCTGCAACGCCGGATGCCGCCCGACAGCGCGTGGTTCACCGTGGGCTGTGTGGACAGCTTCATCGACCAACACCCGTGGATCGCCGAGGCCGATGTGCTGCATTTGCACTGGGTGGCTGAGTGGCTCAGCGCTGCCGCCGTGGCTCGTCTGGCCGCGCTGGGAAAGCCGCTGCTGTGGACTTTCCACGATGTGTGGCCAATGAGCTGTGGGGTTCACTTCGCAGGGAGCAACATGCCTGCGGACGATGCCTGGCAGACGGGCACCGCCTTGCCAGAACCTATCAGCAGCATCGCCATGCGTGAGTTTCAGCGGAAACATGGCCTGCTCGCGCCCCTGCCCATCCAAGCCATCGCGCCGAGCCAGTGGTTGGGAAACCTGATCCGCAGCAGCCACATCGGCGCTGGCTGGAAGGCCCACGTCATCCCCTACGGCATCGACACACAAACCTTTGCGCCGGGCGATGCGGCAGGCCTTCGCGAGCGACTGGGATTGCCTGCGCAGGCGCTGCTGTTGCTCTTCGGTTGCCAAGCCATTGGCGAACGGCGCAAGGGTTACCCAGAGCTGGTCGAGGCGCTGCACCTCGCTGCGAAGCGCGACCCTGCGGTGTGCGCAGCCTTCGATAGCGGTGCGGTGCAGCTGCTTCTCTTCGGTGCCGATACACCTGCGGCCAGCGAGGTGCCGCTGCCGATGATTCACCTGGGCTTCGTGCGCGGCGAGGCGGCGATGGCCGATCTCTATCGCGCCGCCGACGCCTACCTCTGCCCTTCGCTGGAGGATAATCTGCCGAACACCGTGCTGGAATCGCTGGCCTGCGGCACGCCCGTGCTTGGCTTCGCCACGGGCGGTGTGCCCGATGTGGTGAAACACGAGCACAATGGTCTGCTAGCCAATTGCGGTGATGCGGGCGAACTCGCCACGGCACTGACGCGCTTCATCACCGATGCGGCCCTGCGCGAGCACCTTCAGCAAACGACGCGCCATGCCGACAAGGCGGTGCTAGCGTTGAAAACGCAGGCCCAGCGTGTGGCAGAGGTGTACCGCAGCATCATAGCCACGGCTCTAACTGGGAGCATGGGGGAGGTGCCCTGCGCCAGCGCTCCCCTGCCCACGCTTGTGACCACGGAGATGGAATGGCTTGTGCAGGCCTCTGCCGAGGCAGTGACCACAGCGCGAGCCCGCGAGTCGCAGCTCAAAGACAAACTCGATAAAATGCGCACCAAGGTAGCCAAGGCCGAACCCAAGCCCACAGCCCAGGCAAAACCCAAGCGCTCGTGGTGGTAGCGGGCCTCTTCTTTTTTCCCATGCATTACTTTCTCTGTGACGATGGCTGCGAGCCTTTCCTCCTCGATGAGCTGCGTCGCTGCTACCCGCAGCATCGCCACCATCAACACGCGCCGCGTTGGGTCACCAGCGACATGCCGCTGAGCGTGGCGGCATCGCCGTTGCTGGTTTTCTCGCGGCAGTGCCTGCCAGACGCGCTGGAGCACGAGGCGCAGTCGATTGGCGCGTGGAGCCAGGTACTGCTCGCGGCGGTGCTGGGTGTGCTGCCCGAGGGGCAACCGTGGCGGCTGCACATTCTACCGCTTTATGGCGAAGGCACGGCGGGGCAGCATCGCTGTGAGTTGATCCGTGAGTCGCTGCGCGAGCGGTTGAAGAAGGTGCGCCGCGTACTGCTGCGTTCGCTGGAGGAGGGCATGGCACCGCTCACAGCCGAGCACTCGCTGGTGCAACTCTTCCTCACCGCGCCAGATCGCGGGCTGCTCTCGGTGGCGTCGGCACCGCTGGCTCATGCGTGCCGTGCGGTCATCTCATCGCACCCGCTTGGCGAGTTGCCCGTGGCGGTGGACAAGGCGGCTCCATCGCGAGCTTTTGCCAAGTTGGTTGAAGCCGAATTGCGCCTCGGGCACGCCATTGCAACTGGTGAAACGGTCGTCGATCTGGGTGCCTCGCCGGGGAGCTGGAGCTACGTCGCACTGGAGCGCGGGGCGCACGTCACTGCCGTGGATCGCTCGCCACTGCGCGATGATCTGATGCAGCACCCGCGCCTCACCTTTCGAGCGACGGATGCTTTTAAATTCAAGCCCGATGTGTTGCCCGTGGACTGGCTCATCTGCGACGTCATCGCTGCGCCTGAGCGCAACATCGAGCTGCTGCTGCAATGGGTGCGCGAGCGGCGGACGAGGAAGTTCATCGTCACGGTGAAGTTCAAAGGCCAAGCGGAGTATGCCTTGCTCGATGCCTTGAAAAATGAGATGCCAGCGCAGTGCTCCGAGCTGGGGCTCACGCGCTTGTGTGCGAATAAAAACGAGGCCTGTGCCTTCGGTGTGCTGAAGTGATCACGCCAGCACGGGCAGCGCTGCCTTCATATCACGCACGGCCTCGGCCACATCGTTGGCCACGAGGAAGTGCGACACCACCACCACGCGGCGAGCCCCGGCGGCTAGGATTTCCGGCAAGCGCGAGGGATTCACACCGCCAATGCAAAAGATAGGCACGGTGACATGGCGATGCACCTCGGCGATGTCCTGCAAACCGATGGGCGTGTAGTCGGGCTTGGTTCCCGTGGCATACAGCGGGCCGAAGCCGATGTAGTCCGCGCCCTCCGCCTGCGCAGCGATGGCTTGGGCGAGACTGTGGGTGGACTTGCCGATGAAACACTGGCCGACGATGGCGCGAGCGCGGGCCACGGCATCGTCATCCTGGCCCACATGCACGCCTTCGCTGCCGATCTCGGCTGCGGCCTGCGGGTGGTCATTGATCACCAGCGAAATGCCGGCGTCGCGAGTGATGGAGTGGACTTCGCGGCCCATGCGAATGATGTCCGCCGTGGCATGGCCCTTGGCACGGAGTTGTAAAAGATCGACGCCGCCTGCGATGAGTGCCTGCGTCATGCTCGCGAGCTTGGCTGGCGTCACGTAGCCGAGGTCGAGGATGCCGTAGAGCTGGGCCGTGGCGAGCAGAGGGTGAGGGTGCGTGTTCAAAAGTGGCATGGGGTTGGCAGGCATTCAGTAGCCCGCCCTGTCGGTGCGTCCACCCCGCAACGTGGAGTTTGCATTGCGCATTGCGGCTCCTACAATCCACCCCTTCACGCTATGAATCTGCTGCGTCTTTTTTACCCCTGTCTCGCCTTCGTTGTCCCTCTGCTGACCTCATGCAAGAGTCCACTGCCCGATTCCGACGACTTGACGCGCTTCTACGAACAAGCGGAACAGCTCGCCAAGCACGACATTCATCTGCTCGACGGCCAGCTCGCCGCAGGTCAGATCACCCAAATCGAGTACACCCAAAGGAAGGAAGCGATCCTCGGTAACATTCAACGCCGAGCCGTGGATGCTGCCTGGACTCAGCACCAGATGCGTGAGTCCGAGCGCAAAGCCATGGGCCTACCCACGCCCGATGCGCCGCAGGAAATCTCTGTGCCTCAAGGCGATTCATTGCCCACAGGCAGCGAGCGGCGCGCCTTCAACTCGGGCGACCAGACGCTCGGCAGCAATGGCAACCCCCAGGCGGTGAAGGAGTTCTTCCGAGGCTTCCGACCTGGTGGCAACGTCAAGGGAAACACAAGTCGCGGGAATTTTTGATCGTCTTGCACAAGCTTATAACTCCATCCTCCACGACCCACAGCCTTGGCTAAGCTCCGCATCCGCAACGCTGGTCGCTACCTCTCCTGGCTGGTGCGCGGCCTCTCCGCGTCACTGCGCTACGACGTCATCGACCACGCGGGTGTGCTTACCGCGCAGCCGCGCCAGCCCGTCATCTGGGCCTTCTGGCACAATCGTTTGTTGACCGTGCCCTACCTCAAGCAACGCTGGTTCCCACATCTGCGCGGCTGCGTGCTCACCAGCCCCAGCGGCGATGGGCAGATCATTGCCGACGTGTGCGCCGCGTTTGATCTCGAAGCGGCGCGGGGCTCCAGTTCCAAGCCCGAGAAAGGCATGAGCGCCCTCATCAAACTGGCTGAAAAAGCTCGCGCTGGCTTCGACATCGGCATCACCCCCGACGGCCCACGCGGCCCCTGCTACGCGCTCCATCCTGGGCTCATCAAGCTGGCTCAGCTCACTGGCTTGCCGATCATGCCCGTGCATGTGCAGCTCGATCGGCCCTGGTGTTTTCGCACCTGGGATCGCTTCCAAGTGCCCCGCCCCTTCAGTCGCGCCCGCATCATCCTCGGCGACCTCATCCGCGTGCCGCGCAAGCTCACCGAGGCAGAGTTCGAGCAGCATCGCGCAGGCCTAGAGGCAGCGCTGCGAGCAGGTGCGGTGGATGGGCTGGGCAATCCCTGATCGTATTCCCCTCGCTTGACCTCGGCCCGCCGTGGCAGCACCATGTGCCCTTTATGATCGGCCTTCACCGCTACTTCGCCCTGCTCCTTCTCGTCCCGTTTGCTCTGCCGCCACTCGCCGCGCAGGACTTGGCCAAAGTCGAAACAGCCGTGCCTGCCGCTGCCGACGATGCTCCACTCCCACCCCAGCCCAGCGTCGCCGCCTCAGTGCTCACCGATAAAAATGCGCGTGCGCTGCGGCTCAGCATCCCCGCTCCACGCGGGCAGATTGTCGATCGCAACGGCATCCCCTTTGCCCAAAATAAGGTCGTCTATTACCTCGCGCTGAACTTCCCCACGCTGAAGCCCGCCACGCCCGAGCGTATCCTCGCCTTCGCCCATGAGCGCATCACCAGCGCCAATACCCTGCTCGGCAAGACCTGGAGCCTGCCCGACGCCAAGCTCCTCCAGCACTACCAGTATCGTCGCTGGCTGCCACTCGCCTTCTCCACCATAGGGCCGCACATCGCAGGGCTGACCGAGGAAGAACTCGAAAAAGTAAAACCCCTGCTCGACCAAGGCCTGCTCTTGCAGCCCGCCTACATGCGCTTTTACCCCAAGCACTCCAGCGCCTGCCACCTCATCGGCTACACCGGCATGACGCGCCCCTTGCCACTGGGCGTTATCGTCGAGGGCGACCCCTTGTTCCAAGAGCCCGAAGGCCGCTCCGGCTTGGAGGCGAAATTCGACGCCCGACTCAAAGGCACGCCTGGCAGCATCAACCTGCTCTTCGACCCCAATGGCAAAGAGTTGCACCGCGAGATCCTGCGCAACCCCGTCCCTGGGCACAACGTCGTCACCACCCTCGACTACAACATGCAAAGTTACGCCGAGTCCGCGCTGAAAAGACATGCCTCACGCGGCGGTGCGATGGTCATCATGGACGTGCGCAACGGAGCTGTGCTCGCCATGGCCTCGAACCCCATGTTTGACCTCAATGACTTCATCCCCGGCATCCCCGAGGCTGAATTCCTCGCGCTCAATACCAACGTGCTCACCCCGCTGCTCGGACGCGCCTTCCAGAGCGCCTACCCACCCGCGTCCACCTTCAAAATTGTCTCCGCGCTCGCCGCGCTCGAAAGCGGAGCCGTCACCAGTTCCACCGCCTTTGACTGCGACACCGTTTTCCAAATCGGCGACCGCGCCTTCCACAACCATAGCAAAAATGACGAAGGCCCCATGAACGTCATCACCGCCATCAAGCGCTCCTGCAACACTTGGTTCTACCAGGCCGGGCTCGCCACTGGCTCCGGCCCCGTCGTCGCCATGGCCCAGCGCATGGGCTTCGGCGAGCGCACTGGCTTACCCATCAGCGAGGAGCCCGGCTTCATGCCTACCGACGCCATCACCCAGGCCAAGCTCGGACACAAAATCCTCGGCGGCGACCTCGCCAATATCTGCATCGGCCAGGGCATGGTGCTCGCCAGCCCCCTGCAAGTCGCCCAGTGCATGGCCACCCTCGCCGACGGCACCAACATGCCGCAAGTGCGCCTCGTCCAGCAAGTCCAGGACGTGCATGACCACATCGTCGATGCCTACCCACCCGCCGTGCGGCGGCGCGTCGATCTCAAACCCGACGCCCGCGACGCCGTCATCCGTGGCATGGTCGCCGTCGTCTCCGGCGAAGGCGGCACCGGGCACAACGCCGCCATCAAGCACGCGCAAATCGCTGGCAAGACAGGCACCGGGCAATGGAAAGTGTACGAAGACAATCCCGACAAAAATCGCAACCTCGCCTGGTTCGCCGGCTTCCTGCCCGCCAATAATCCCGTCTTCTCCTTCGCCGTTCTTTATGAGGGCTCCCCTGGCGAAAGAGTGGGCGGTGGAGCCATCGCCGCACCCATCGTCGAAGAGGTCTTCAACAAAATTTACGAAAACGCCCCGCCCGATGATCCCCTCATCGCCGCCAGCAAAGACATTCCCAAAGCCATCGAAGTCGATGAAGGCACCACCGACGGCGTCACCCCCGCCGCCGAGCAAGTAGCGCCCCCGCCTCCCCCGCCACCTGAACCCAAGCGTGGCTTTGGCGGCTTCCTCAAGAAGCTCTTTGGGCGCTAGATGCATGGGCATGACAGGCGTGGAGCAAAGCGGGAGAGGGACAAGGAAAAAGGAATATGGAATAAGGGGAATGCCTTCGGGTGTGCTCTTCGTGCCTGGGCTGTGGTTATGAATTCAAGCGCGAAGCCACTCCCCATATTCCATATTCCTTTTTCCTTGTCCCTCCGACAGCTAATTGCCCCCAGACAAATGCCGACTCCACCACCACGTCATGGCCTCGCACGCACACTTTCCAAGCTCGGCATCTGCTCGCGCAGCGCCGCCGCCAAGGCCATCGCCGCTGGCCGCGTCACCGTGAATGGCGTCGTGCGCCGGAACCCCGAATGGCCCGTCGTCCTGGGCCAAGACATCCTCGTCCTCGATGGGCAGCCGCAGGTCGCCGAGGCCAAAGTGTATATCATGCTCAACAAACCTCGCGGGCTCGTGACAACCACCGCCGATGAAAAAGGCCGCGCCACCGTGATGCAGTGTTTGCAAGGCTCCGGCCTGCCGCTGTTGCACGCCGTCGGCAGGCTCGACCAAGCCAGCGAAGGCTTGCTGCTCTTCACCAACGACACCGCATGGGCCGCAGGCATCACTGCACCCGAGGCCCACCTGGAGAAGATTTACCACGTACAAATCGACGGCGTCGCAGACACAGCGATGCTGGCAAAAATGGTCACTGGCAGCCGCGATAGCGAAGGCCACCTGTTAAAAGCCAAGCGTGCTACTTTGCTGCGCACCGGAGAGAAAAATAGCTGGCTCGAAGTCACGCTCGACGAAGGACGCAACCGCCACATCCGCAAGCTGCTAGAAGCCCTCGGCAACGAAGTGCTGCGCCTGCTGCGCGTGGGCATCGGCACGCTGCCCCTCGGCGAACTGGCCAAAGGGCAGTGGCGGCACCTAACCGCAAAAGAAGTGCGGCAACTTGGCAAGCCATGAGACGCCTGCCCATCTCATAGAGCTAGCATCTCTTTGCCTTCCATTGGCAAAAAGCCATTGCAAGCGCCGCACACTCCCGAAATAGTGCGACCCATGTTGCACTTCCTCACCGCACTCTTGAGTCGTCCTGCCACCCTCGCTCGCCTCAGCCTTGGCATCGCATCACTGCTGTCCCTCGCCTCCTGCAAAAGCACCAAGGGAACCGCGAGCAGCGACTCCCTCTACGCCTCGAACCACAGTGGTGGCGACGGCGGCTACCGCCCCTACACGGGTGCCCAAGGCGGCACCGTCCAAGCCACCGGGCATCCCCAGTACGAGCAAGCCGTGCCACCCCCGCCACCCGGCTATGAGCTGCCCAAAGAAGTCGTCAGCACCCCTCCGCCAGCACCCAAGAAAAGCGTCGCCAGCAGTTCGCCCCCCAAGAAATCCACCAGCAGCGGCACTTCCACCAAGGCAAAAACGACCAGCACCGCCGCAAAGAAAAAGCCCACCAGCACCAGTGGCAGCTACACCGTCGTCAAGGGCGACACTCTCTATGGCCTCGCCTTGCGCAAGCACACCACTGTCGCCAAAATCAAAGCCGCTAGCGGTATCTCCAGCGACAAACTCAGCATCGGCCAAAAGCTGCGCATCCCTTAGCCTGAATAGGGTTCAAGCGCGTATTCCCCCCTGATGTTACAGCTCATTCAACAGCTCATCTTTGACCTCGGCAACCCCGCGCCCACGCCGCCATTGCCAGAGCCCAAGGCCAACCCCGTCGCGCTGCCCAAGGAGGCTGCCCCACCCCTCGCAGAGTCCAGCTCCTCCCCGCCAAGCCAAGCCCATGGCCGAGCCCCCGAGCTAGAGGCCCAGTGCCACCAGTTACTCAGCCGCCTCGGCATCCTCACTGGCCACGACACCCTCACCGTCGAGTGGAATGCCCGCCTGCGCAGCACCGCAGGCTATGCCCGCTACCCCGCCTGGACGATCGAGCTAAACCCCAGGCTCCAGCAATTCCCCGGCGAGTCAGATCGCACGCTGCGCCACGAGTTGGCCCACCTCATCGCCTACCACCGCGCCGGACGCCGCCGCATCGAGCCCCATGGCAACGAATGGCGACGCGCCTGTGCCGACCTCGGCATCCCCAACGAATCCCCTAAGCACCGCCTGCCCCTGCCTCGCAACACCATCGCACGCGGCTACGCCTACCAGTGCCCCAACTGCAAAACCATCATCCACCGCGTCCGCCCCTTCAAGCACCCCTCCGCCTGCCTCACCTGCTGCCGCAAGCACGCTGGCGGCAACTTTGAACCCAGCTTCAAATTCGTCCGTGTCGTCAGCGAGGCATGACGATGAGCTGGGCCGCAGAGTCCCCCTTTCCGCCCCCAAACATTCCCCATGACAGAACCCGACAAACCCAAGTTCCATACCAGCGTCAGCAGCCTCATCTTCCTCAGCCGTTGGCTCCAGGCTCCACTCTACTTTGGCCTCATCGTAGCCCAGGGAGTTTATGTGTATCACTTCATGATCGAGCTATGGCATCTGGTCGCCACCATGACGACCATCGAGGAAGCCGACATCATGCTAGCCGTGCTCGGCCTCATTGACGTCGTTATGATCGCCAATCTCCTCATCATGGTCATCGTCGGCGGCTACGAAACCTTCGTCTCCCGGCTGAACCTAGAAGGTCATTCCGACAAGCCAGAGTGGCTCTCGCATGTGAATGCTGGCGTCCTCAAGGTCAAGCTCGCCACCGCCCTCATCGGCATCTCATCCATCCATTTGCTCAAGACCTTCATCGACATCGAACACCAAACGGACAAGGCCATGCTGTGGCAGGTCATCATTCACATGACCTTCGTGGTATCCGCCTTGATGCTCGCCTGGACTGACAAAGTCAGCTCCCGCCCCCACAGCGAAGAACACTGAGGCGTGCCCGCCACAAGCGGCTAGCCATTGGCCCATTTAAAATCCGCGTTGAACCCCATTCCCTATCCCCATTTCCGATGAAGTTCGCTCCCCGAGAGTCCAAAACCAGCATTGAAGAAGGCCTAGCCTTCGCCCCAAAGTTTGACGAGCACGGCCTCATCCCCGTCGTCACCATCGACTCGACCACCAAGGAGCCGCTGATGCTCGCTTACATGAATGACGAGACGCTGAAGATGACGCTGGCTCTCGGCGAGGCCGTCTATTGGAGCCGTAGCCGCCAGGAGATATGGCACAAAGGCAAGACCAGTGGCGAGACCCAGCGCGTCGTGGAAATCCGCATCGACTGCGACCAGGACGCTATCTTCATGCAGGTCGAGCAACGCGGTGGCGGCTGCTGCCACACCAAGCGGCCCACCTGCTTCTACCGCCGCGTGCCCTTCGGCACCTCTCTCGCCAGCACGGCAGAGACCGATGGCGTTGTGCCATTGATCAAAGGGTAGCCAAATCGCTGCCAGCGATTACACTCGGGCTTCCTTTTACTCTGCATGAGCGTCCTCAGCGATCCCCCCTCTTCCAGTGTCATCGCTTGTCTCGGCCCCGAGGGCAGCTTCTCGCATCTCGTCACGGTGCAGCGCTTCCCCCGGCATGAGTTGCGCATGATCCCGAGTGTCAGCGAGGTCTTCGACTTCCTCGCTGCCGAGCCCAGTGCCCACGGCATCGTGCCCATCGAGAACTCCTCCGGCGGCATTATCGTCGATACGGTGGATCGGCTCATGGACGGGCGCTCCTGCCTGCACATCCTGGAGGAACTCACGCTCGATGTGAAGCTCGCGCTCCTCGGCCATGCCGGGCAGCCCGTGGAAGTCATCTACTCCCACTACATGCCCTTCTACCACTGCGATGAGTGGCTGCGGGCGCACCATCCCGACGTCCGCCGCGTGCCCCTCGCCAGCACGGCGCTCTCGGCCCAACGTGCGGCGGCAGAGCCCCACGCGGCGACCATCGGCCCCCGGCACAATGCCACGCTGCATGGCCTGGACGTGCTGCAATTCCCCATCGCCGGCGACATTCAAAACATCACCCAGTTCTTCCTCATCGGCACTCAGGCGAATGCTCCCAGCAGCGACCATCAACGCACCGCCCTCGCCGTCATCCTGCCCGATGTGCCTGGCAGTCTGTGCCGCTTTTTGCAGCCCTTCAGCACAGCAGGCATCAGCGTGAAGCGCATCGAGTCTCGCCCGCTGCGTGGCCAGCCCAACAAGTACCGGTTCTACATCGAACTCGAAGGCTCGCCCGCCCAGGCAACCACCCGCGACGCGCTCGCCCAGACCCAGGCCGAAGGGGCCGCCATTCGTATCCTCGGCTGTTACACCTCGGGGCAGCGCTTTGAGTCGTAGCCCCACGTTCCATTCTTCGCCAGTCGGCTGCTTGCCAACCCGCTCCCCCTTGCCAACAATAGCGCCCCTCCATGAACACCCTGCGTCTCTGCTACCTCCTGCCGCTCGTCATCGCCTCCCTGCTGCTCAGCTCCTGCGGATCCACCGCGAGCAGTGAGCAATTGGCCTCGCGCCGTGCCGCTATCGCCGCTGAACCACGCGGCGAGTACTTCATCGGTCGCCGCTTCCACATCGACCGCACCCAGTTCTGGGGCTACGTGCGCAAGCCAGGGCAAGACTGGGCCGAGGCCAAGCTCATCGTCATCGGCGAGCAGCAAATGAAAGCGCCCGATCGTGTGCCCGAAGCCCCCTCGGGCAATGCGCCCGCCTATGGCTTCGACCACAACACCGAGTATCGACTCTGGGGCCACTTCAGCGGCAAAAAAATCTACGACCCCAACAGCAACCTCATCCTCCCCGAGTTCGTACTTCAGCGCTACCAGCTCATCACCGAGCATCCTGGTTGGTTGTTCAAGCCCAATGAACGCTTCAATGGTGCCCAGCTCCTACGCGGCGAGCCAGACGCTCTACCTTAGGCCAAAAAGACGGCGACCACCGCCCCCACACGAACGTCCTTTTGCGCCCCATGCCGACCCGTTTTCAATACCTCGAAGAGCTACCGCACGCCGCACCGTCCAAGCTTTGGCGGGCGCTGGACACCCCGTCTGGCGAGGAGATCATGCTTCGCCGATACAGCGTACCCGAGGGCGACATCCCAGCCGCGCGCCATCTTTTAGAAACGGTAGCTAACTTAAAGCACCCGCATCTTGAGACCGTTCTGGAAGCGGGTGTCGATGCCGAAGGCCTCTACGCCATCATCGAGCCCACGGAAGGCGAGACCCTCGTCGAACTGCTCGCCCATGGGCCACTAACGATGAAGGAATTCCACCAAATCGCCGAGCAAATCCTCTCCGCCCTCTCCGCCTTGCACGATGCTGGCGACTCGCATGTCGCCCTGCGCCCCGAGGTGGTGCGAGTGCGCCGACTCGCAGGCGATACGCTCGATGCCCGAGTAGTCGGGTTTGGCGAAGCCCTCATCGAGGACGACGTGCTCTGCCATCGCTGCTCGGCCCCCGAGCAATGGAACTTCAAGCCTGTCGGTCGTCGCACCGACGTCTATGCTCTCGGCTGCATCTTCTATGAAATGCTCAGCGGACGCGCCGCCTTTGAAGGCGCAACGATGGAGGCCATGATGGACGCGCATCTCAAGAACGACCTCCCCCCCTTGGATCAACTCGCCCGTCAGGCCCCCCTCTGGGTCACCTCCTGGGTGACGAAGCTCATCACCCCCAAAGCAGACATGCGGCTAAAAAATGCCACCCAAGCCCACGAACTCTACCTCATGGGCGAGGCCAGCCTACCTGCCACCGCCCCCCGGCGCGACATCACCCGATCCGTGCCCACCCACACCGGCCCCACCTTTGCCCGCACCAGTCCCTACATCATCGCGCCGCCAACGCGTTGAGAGCCTAGCAAGTGCCACCGCCTCATGAACAAGCTGATCCACGCCATGCCGTGCCGCTCAATCTCCACCCACACTCCCCTTCACGTCGATGTTGAAAAACCCGCCCTGCGCGTCATAGGCGACATGGCGCTGCTGGTGAATAATAGGTTCGGCCACTGAGCGCGTTTTTTCCTAAGCCACGATTATGGACAACAGATTTTACACCTTCGTCGCGGGTGACACTGGCCCTTGGAGCATTATCACCATCCATGCCGTTGCCGGGCAATCGCTTGAGACAGCACCGCGCCTCGACATTCAGAACGCCCATCTGCAAGAACTTCCCAGCGGCTCACGATGGCTTTTGCGCGGCGTCACCAGCAACCAACGCTATGTCACGCGCTCAGAGCAATCCTCTCTCGTCGCCGCCCAGGCGGGGCTTGGCCGACCCGAAGCGAGTTGTGCCGCATTGATTCCGATTACCAAGACTCCTGCATGGTGGGCGCTCACTCAGGACGAGCGGCGCGACATCTTCGAGGCCCGCTCCTCGCATATCGCTACGGGCCTGCGCTATCTGCCAGCCATCGCTCGCAGACTCCACCACAGCCGAGATCTTGGCGAGCCATTCGACTTTCTCACCTGGTTCGAGTTTGCGCCCGCAGACGCTGCGGCATTCGACGACTTGGTGGCCGCTCTCCGCGCCACGGAAGAATGGAATTACGTCGAACGCGAAGTGGATATACGACTCATCCGCAATGACAACGTGGCCTAACGACCCAAAGCTTATCCAGATGATGGTTGCGTATCTGACCAGCAACATACCAGGGCACATTCTTCCATTGGTCGATCTGCTATCGGGCACGCAGGAGGCTGTTCCAGTCGCCTACACATTGACGCTGAAGATTGGAGCCGTCTCCTTGGTGGGTTTTCTGGGATCGCTCATTGCCCTCATCTGCGCCCACTTGAGCA
>JANOAR010000312.1:0-1835 GCA_031411235.1 Verrucomicrobiota bacterium
ATTGATTCGCGCAAAGTGGTCGCGCGGTTGGTCGATGAGTTGGGGAAGGAGAAATAGCTCTGCCGCAGAGTCCTCCTCCTACGCCTACTCTTACTCCTCCTCTGCGGGAGGGCGGCGCATTGAAGCCCAGTATCCACAAACATAGCTCGCCATGCTTCCACAGCCATGACCACCGCCCCCACCCGCACTTTTCTCGATCCCGCCGTGCTCAGCCGCCTGCTCGCCCTCCCGCTGCACGCGAGGCAGGCCATGGTCGGCTCTGTCTCCGGCAAACATCGCAGCCCGGTGCGAGGCTCATCCATCGAGTTCGCTCAATACAGAAAATACGTCCCCGGCGACGACACACGTCGCCTCGACTGGCGCACTTGGGGGCGCTCGGATCGCTTCTTCATCAAGGAGTTTGAGGCAGATACCAACCTGCGCCTCTGCCTCATCGTCGATGCCAGCGGCTCGATGAAATTCGGCAAGCCAGGAGCCACGCGCCTCGACTACGCACGCCAGCTCGCAGGCACGCTCGCCTACGTCGCCGCGCAGCAGGGCGATGCCGTGGGCCTACTGCAAATGCAGGAAAAAACCAAGCATGACATCCCCGCCAAGCGCGGCGCGGCGCATCTCGGGCTCGTGCTCGATGCCCTCGCCGAGATGCAAGCCACCGGCCCCACGCGCATCGCCGAGACCTTGCACGAAGCCGCCGAGCGCATCACCCAGCGCGCGCTGGTGTGCATCATCAGCGACCTCTTCCAGCAGCCCGCCGAGCTAAAGCCCGCCTTCCAGCACCTGCGCTTCCGCAAGCACGACGTCAGCGTCTTCCACTTGCTCGATCAGCAAGAACTCGACTTCGAGTTCGACCGCCCCGCCCGTTTCGTCGATCTCGAAGGCGGTGAAGCCATCCTCGCCGACCCCAGCGACATCACCCGCCAGTACCGCGAAGCCGTGCGCCTCTACCTTGCCGAAATGGACGACCTCGTGCGCACCACTGGCATCGACTACCACCGCGTAAAGATGCATGAACCCTATGCCGAGGTGCTCGCGAGATTTTTGTTGGGACGGACGCCAAAGAAGGGAGGGCGGTAGCAGGCGACATTATAGAACCAAGGATTGTCACCCTGTGTCACGCACACTAAGATCACACTATGAGCACTATTTCTGTTTCTATACCGGAAGACGATTTTAACTTTCTGCGGGCTCTCGCAGATTCAGATGGCACGACACCAGAGGCATTTTTGGCACGCCAGACACGACTCCTGCGCGAGCGCTTCCAACGCCCGCTTCATCCTGATGTCGTTGCGCTCTCCGGCATTGTTAAAGCCGATGTGAACGAAAAACAGGCATACCATGATTACATGGAGAAGAAGCACTCATGATCGTTCTCGTGGATACCAATGTGCTAGTCGATCTATTCACCGCCCGACAGCCACACTACAAAGACTCTGCCGAGTTCATGACTGAGGTCTTTGCTGGCACGGTAGCTGGAGTTTGTGCCAGCCATTGCCTCACAACACTACACTATTTAGTGACCAAACAGGCTACTCAAAATGAAGCTGACGCATCAATCGCCAAGGTACTGAGCCATCTGGATGTTGTCGGTCTCAACAAAGCGGATTGGATAAAAGTCCAAGCACTTGCTCTAGCTGACTTTGAAGACGGAGCCGTCGCGATAACTGCTCAGCTCGTAAGTGCATCATTCATTATCACCAGAAATCTATCCGACTTCCTCGGCTCACCCGTGCCAGCTATCAGCCCTGCCGATTTCATGCGTCGATTTATTCCATGAGCTTTCTCTCCCCCTTCCTCCTCTTCGGCCTGCCGCTTGCGCTGCTACCGATCATCATTCA
>JANOAR010000313.1:0-2759 GCA_031411235.1 Verrucomicrobiota bacterium
TTTTTATCTTTTCCTTGCGCTCATTCGCGAATCCGGTAGCTTTTCCTCGTTGAACAACTCATCGAGCGCAAAGCGTGGCACGGTGACTGCTAAAAAGGGTTTTATCTCACAACGAGACCCAACAACAAACCAAAACAACAAATGAACAAGAACCTCAAAACAGCTAAACAAACCCTCACACTCGGCGACCTAGTCGCCGCAGTCAGCAGCGCAAGCCGGAACTTCTCCGAAACTGCCGCCGCCGTCGCCGACCTCCTCGAATCAGGCCGCGTCCGCCTCACAAACAATGGCCGCTCAATCCGCGCTCGCGTCGCTTAATCAAACTCTCACCTCACACGAACCATGAAAAAATCCCTTAAAACAACAAACCGCAGCCTCACCCTCGGCGACCTCATCCTCGCCGTCAGCACCAACAGTCGGAACAATCGCGAAACCCTCGCAGCGATGACCGACCTCCTCGAAAGCGGTCGCGTCCGACTGCAATCGGGACAGAAAACGGTTCGCGCCCGGGTGTTCTAAACAGGCGCGCTCACCCCGGAAGCCCCGCTTGAGGACCCCTCCAAAAACTTTCAAAAACCCCGTCGTCGGCTGTAAGAGCCTCGGCGGGGTAAGTTTTGTACTAATATCGCCCCTAGAATCAAAGATGGCGGACGCGAAGGTTCCAACACCCGCGAGAGCGTCACAGAATTGTCAAAAAACAGGGACTCGCCGAATCGCCTTCGGTCAGCGTAGGTTCGCGGAGAGATGACGACCTTTACGAACGAACACTTCCTGAGCCGCGAACTGAGCTGGCTGGAATTTAACCAGCGCGTGCTGGAAGAGGCGATCAACCCCGCGAACCCGCTGCTGGAGCGGGTGAAGTTTTTCTGCATCGTCAGCTCGAACCTCGATGAGTTTTTCGAGGTGCGCGTCGCGGGCATCAAACAGCAGGTGGAGAGCGAAATCGTCGAGCGCAGCATTGATGGCCGCACGGCGACGGAGGCCGCACGCGGCATCACCAAGCGCGTCCGCCGCATGGTGGAAGACCAGTATCGGCTGTGGCGCGGCGAGCTACATCCCGCACTGGCAAAGGCGGGCATCCGCTTTCTCGAATACCCGGAGCTCGATGAAACCACCCGCACTTTCCTCCGCAACTACTACGAGACGCAAATACGCCCAGTGCTCACGCCGCTCGCCGTGGATCCCTCGCATCCGTTCCCGCATATCGCAAATAAGACACTCAATTTCGTCGTCTCGCTGAGCATCGAGGAGGAAGGCGGCACGCGCTCGCGGCTGGCGCTGGTGCAGGTGCCGCGCGTGCTCCCACGGCTCGTCCGACTGCCGCGCGAGGACGACGAGATGGACTTTATTTTCCTCGGGCAAATCATCGGGCACTACCTCAGCGACATATTCCCCGGCGCGACGATCCACGGGCATTGGAAATTCCGCGTCACCCGCAACAGCGAGCTGTACGTCGCCGAGGACGATACGGACAACCTGCTCCAAGCCGTCGAGGAAGAGCTGCGCAATCGGCGCAAAGGCGAAGCCGTCCGGCTGGAAGTGGATGCCGACTGCCCCGAGGCGATTTGGAAGCAACTGCTCGAAACCCTCAGCCTCGCCGAAGACGACCTCTACATTATAGACGGCCCCATTAACCCCATCCGCCTCATGGCCATCTACGAAGGCGACCACTCGCCCGAGCTGCGCGACCCAGCGTTCCTCGCGCCCATCGCCGCCAGCGTGCGCGACCGCGCCTCGCTGTTTGCCACCATCCGGCGGCGCGACATCCTCATCCACCACCCGTACGAGAGCTTCAATACCGTCGTAGATTTCCTCGAACAAGCCGCGCGCGACCCGCACGTCCTCGCGATCAAACAGACTCTCTACCGCACCGGCGGCGACCCGCGCATCATCGGCGCACTCATGCTTGCAGCCGAGAACGGCAAGCACGTCACCGCCGTCACGGAGCTAAAAGCGCGCTTCGACGAAGCCAACAACATCGAGTGGGCGAAGCGGCTGGAGGAAGCAGGCGTGAACGTCGTCTATGGCCTCGTCGGCAAAAAAATCCACGGCAAGATGGCGCTCGTCGTGCGCAAAGACGAAGACCGCCTGCGCCGATACCTGCACCTCGGCACCGGCAACTACAACCCGACGACCGCCCGCGTTTACACAGACCTCAGCCTCTTCACCGCCAACGAAGATTTCGCCGAAGACGCCACGAGCCTCTTCAATCTGCTCACCGGCATCGCCCGCTTCCAGACGCCGCGCAAACTCCTCGTCGCCCCGTGGCAGCTCCAGCAGCGCATCCTCGCCCTCATCAACCGTGAAGCCGAACACGCGCAGAAAAAACGCCCCGCCCGCATCATCGCGAAGATGAATTCCCTCTCCGACCCCGACACCATCCGCGCCCTCTACCGTGCCTCGCAGGCCGGGGTGAAAATAGACCTCATCATCCGAGGCGCGTGCTGCCTGAAGCCAGGAATCATTGGCATCAGCGAGAACATCACCGTCCGCAGCATCGTCGGACGATTCCTCGAACACTCGCGCATTTTCCACTTCGAGAACGGAGGGAAAAACGAAGTCTATGTCGGCAGCGCAGACTGGATGTCGCGGAACTTCCTCCGCCGAGTCGAGTTCGTCTTCCCCGTGGAAGAAGCCGCCCTCCGCGAGCGCATCCGCCAAATCCTCACCCGCCAACTCGCGGATAATACCAAGGCATGGCGGCTAGAAACGGACGGCAGCTACTCCCTCGTCGTCCGCGCCAACCAAGAGGCAAAATG
>JANOAR010000314.1:0-3180 GCA_031411235.1 Verrucomicrobiota bacterium
ATGAAGCGGTAGATGCTGCGGCGATGGCTCTTGGGGTCTTCGGGATCGTGCAGATGGTACTCGTAGTGCGGGCTGTGCTGCGGCTTGTCGATGATGAAGTCCTGGAAGCTCGCGCCGCCCATGCTGAGATCCAGTTTTCCACTGACGGAGAGGATGCTGTCGCGAATGGATTCAGCATCGAGCTTGCGGCGGTTTTGGTGGGAGAGGAAGACGTTGGCGGAGTCCGATCTCATGGCTGAGGCAGAGCCGTCGGATCTCTGCCGGTACGTCTCGCTCATCACGATGAGCTTGTGCAGCTTTTTGAAGCTACCACCGAAGTCGTCGCGAAAGGTGAGCGCTAGCCCATCGAGCAGTTCAGGATGGCTCGGCTGGCCGCCCATACGGCCGAAGTCGTTCGCGGTATCGACCAAGCCGCGCCCGAAGTGATGCTGCCATACGCGGTTCACAATGCTGCGCCAAGTGAGCGCGTTGTTTTTGTCGGTGATCCACTTCGCTAAAGCAGCGCGACGAGCGGATTCGTGATCACGGGCGATTTGAAAAGACAGACGAAACGCAGCGCTGAGTGCTTGCACACTGCCCGGCCCCACGGCCTGCGCGGGTTGCTTGATGTCGCCGCGCTTGAGCACCTGGATGGGGCGCGGGATGCCGCTGGTGCCTTTAAAGTTACCCGTGCCGCTATGGACGACTCCTGCATAGACTCGCGAGGGTGCCAGCATTCCCGGCAGGGACTGGAGCTTGTGCCTTGCCTCGTGCAGTTGCTGGCGAGTTGCCTCGTCGGCGTGGCTCAGCAGTGAGGCATCGCGCTCGGCGATGAGTCGCTGTTTATCTTCGAGCGTGCGGCTCTCTGGGGCGATGCCGTCGGTGAGGTTGAACTTCCGCCAACGCGGCGCGGCCTCAATGCTATCGAGCGAGTCCACCGGGCGGCCCGCGGCGAGGTTGGGGCCCGTTTTGCGATCGAAGACTTCCACCTCAGCAAGGGCGAAGATGTAGTCATTCTTGCGCGGCGCGAGCTTCACGGCGGTGATGCGGACGTAGCGGCCCTTCAC
This sequence comes from Verrucomicrobiota bacterium, assembly GCA_031411235.1. Taxonomy (GTDB): domain Bacteria; phylum Verrucomicrobiota; class Verrucomicrobiia; order Verrucomicrobiales; family Verrucomicrobiaceae; genus JANOAR01. Next base: position 1,047 of record JANOAR010000314.1, read on the forward strand.
GCCATCATCACCTGCGGTGTTGGTTTCAAAGGGGGCGAGGCCGGGATTCCTGAAGTCGTTCATGAACGTGGCGTCATGCTTCCGCCAAACAAGTGTGACCCCCGTCTTGAACTCGGAGTCATCACTGACTTCGACCTTGAACCGCACGGGAAAACCGAAGCCGCCGCCGATGTCGCCAAAGTCGTCGTAACACGGCTTCAGCACGATGCGCTCGATTTCCACGCTCGTGCCGAGATCGACCTGCACCCACTTCACCGCGTCCTGCACGGGCGAGATGGCGCTGTGGTAGCCGAAGTCGGGCTTGGCATTCGGGTTGTGGGTCTTTTCCGCCGCGCCGTCGATGCGCTTGGTGAGGGCGGCGTAGTTTTCACCCGCTTTCTTTTTCAATGGCTCCTCCAGCGCGGCGATCTCATCCGCAAGGTGCTGCCGCTGCTTTTTCAACGCGGCGAATTTCTGCATGGTGGCGTCGTCGGGATAATAATCCACCTCGGTGCGGTCGAGCGCGGCAAACACGGCCTGGAGCGAGTAGTAGTCCTCCTGCGAGATGGGGTCGAACTTGTGATAGTGGCACTGCGCACACTGCACGGTGAGGCTGCAAAAGGTGCCGATGGCATTCTGCACCATGTCATCGCGATCCAGATGGCGGGCGATCTTGCCGTCCAGCTTCGTCTCCGGCACCTCCATGTGCCCGATGAGATCCCACGGCCCGGCTGCGATGAACCCCAGTGCCGTGATGCCATCGGTAGTGCCAGGGTAGAGCGCATCCCCGGCGAGCTGCTCCTCGATGAAGCGCGTGTAGGGCTTGTCGTGGTTCAGCGCACGGATGACGTAGTCGCGGTAGGGCCAGGCATTGCGGCGCGGCTGGTCTTTATCATAGCCGTGGGTCTCGCCGTAGTGGACGAGATCCAGCCAATGCCTTGCCCAGCGCTCGCCATAGCGAGGGCTGGCGATCAAGCGATCCACCAGCTTCTCATAGGCCAGCGGGTCTTTGTCCTGCACAAAGGCATCCACCTCCTCCGGCGTCGGTGGCAGCCCCGTGAGATCAAAAGACAGCCGACGAATCAAGGTGCGAGCCTCCGCCTGTGGCGCGGGTTTCAAGCCCTTCTCGATCAGCTTCGCGTGGATGAAGGAGTCAATGTTGATCGGCTTGGTTAGAGCGTGAAGCGGCTTAAAGCTCCACCAGTCGAGTCGATCCTCGACCTTCGCGACATCGACGCCCTCCGGCCACTCCGCGCCTGCATCAATCCACTGCCTCAGTGTTTCGATCTCAGCCTCGCTGAGCTTTGTTTTCGGCGGCATCTGCAACGTTTTATCCGCCCCGCTGACGAAGCGAAACAGCGGGCTCTCACCGCTCTTCCCCGCGACGATATTCGGCGCATGATCCGCGCCGCCCGTCATCGCCATGGCCTTGATGTCGAGCCTGTAATCGTTCTTCTGTTTCTTGGCGCTGTGGCACTCATAGCAGTGCCGCTCAATGAGGGGCCGCACGTCGCGAACGAAGTCCACAGGTGCGGCATTCGTAGTGATGGCAAAGATGAGGGCGAGGATGCAAAAGAGTCGCATGGGGACGACTCATACGCTCTCAGTCGGTGCCTTTTATGCGAGGCAATCGTGGCAAGCGGCCATTCCAGGAACCCCGGCCTCACCGTCTGCCGTTAAGCACGGCTGATCCATTCAAAACAAAGCGTGGAGTGGGGCCGGAAGATCTATCCAGCCGCAACCACGGATGAACACGGATCGGCACGAATCAGGATCATTCCATCGGAACACCTTCCCTATTAGTGAACATCCGTGTTCATCCGTGGTGGCTCTTGGAGACCCTCACGAATAAGCCCACGCGTTGGATCGACTCCAGGTTTGCTTCGCCATTAGTGTTCATCCGTGATCATCCGTGTTCATTCGTGGTGGCTCTTGGATGCCCTCACGAATAAGAGCCTGTCCGCCAAAAACGAGAAAGGCCAGAACGCTGGGCTGCGACACCGCTTTCTGTAGCGTCGTAACTCTGTTCTCTGATGAACTCTACTCAGTATAAATCCACTTTTCTAGCATTCAGCGGACAGGCTCTGAGGTGAAGATAGCTGCCGATCAAATGCGGCGTTCGGGTTGAGGTTCCGTACGGCGGCTTCTGCCCAGG
>JANOAR010000315.1:0-7623 GCA_031411235.1 Verrucomicrobiota bacterium
AGCCAGTAGCTGTGCCAGTCGGTTCGCCCGCCCTCGGTGCAGAACGTCCGCCACGCGCCGCAGCAAAGGTAACCGACCAGATTGCCAATGCCGGACATCATCAGCGACAGCAATGCCTGAGCGCGAGCCCGCATGGCCGGAGCAATGCGCTGCTCCAGATAAATCTGGGCCGACATAAAAAATAGCGTGAAGCACAGGCCATGCATGAAGATGCCAGCACAGAGAGCAGGCAAGGTATCAAACATGAAAAACCCATAGCGCAATGCCCCGCAGGCGATCCCTGCGAGGAACAACCACTTCAGCCGAAACCTCGCCAGCAGCCACGCGAGACCGAATAGTCCCACGACTTCCATGATCTGGCCGATGCTCATCACGGCGGGCACCTCCAGCAGCTTCAGCCCAAGGTCGCGCAAGTGCAGCGGCGTCTCCTGGTAGAAGGCCGCGAGTGGCACATTGAACAGCGCCGCACCGATGAAGACCACGCGATGATCCGGGTGGCGCAGGAGCGCCCAGGCCTCCAGCCCCAGCATATCGCGCCAAGTCCGATGCTTCACCTCGGCGGGTGGTGGCAGCGGCGCGATGCCATAAGTGATGAGAATAATGGCCAACCACGATAGCGCCGCAGCCACGCCTGAGAGCAACGCAAAATGCGTCCCATTGACGACCTCATGCAACCAACGAGCTGTCTCAATGAGCCATCCTCCCTCGGCCCAACCGAGGCGCTGCATCCCGCCATAAACCATCGCGCCAAGCCCCAAGATGACACCACCCACCATCCAGCCAATCGTCGCAAAAGCTCGCAACGGTCCGAACTGATTTTTAGGATTATTGAGCCGCGAAATCACCAAGCTCGTCGCCAGCCCAAACGAAGGCACCGAGAACAGCGCATGAACCTGCGCCAACACCAGCACCACCGCCCCTCGCCAGTGTCTATCAATGGCAAAACTCAGCGCACAGAGGCACACCGCCGCGCCCAGTCCCAGCCAGCGCAGCACTCGCTCCGACGAGTAGCACTGGTCAGCCAGCGCACCGACGATAAGCGGCGAGATGATCGCTGCGACAGCACTCGTCGCCCAGGCATAGGAAATGATGTGCGCGTAGCCGTAAGCCTTCAGCACCCCGCTCAGATTGATGCTCCACAGCGCCAGAGCATGAGCGAGCATGAAAAAGAGGGCAGCGAGCAACACGCGCTCGCGACTGGAAGGCGCGACAAGCAAGCCGCGTGCTTGCCTTCTCTAGCGCAGGGGGGCAAGTGAAGAATTTGCCATCAGCCCGAGCTACGCCGCCCCTTCAGCCAAGGCGCGACACTGGCCAAAATCATTGCCTGGCTCCCTGCAGAATGATTTTACCTGCCAAGCTTTTACTTACTCTGTAAAGCAGCCCTCCCCACACACGCTCGCCACACCATGAAACTGGAAAAAGTGAAAACCTTGCTGCTCGCGCAAAACATACCGCGCGGGCTTAAATTTTATCAGGATGTCTTTGCGCTGCCTTGCACCATGGAGAGCGAATACTGGTCGGAGTTAGCCTTTGGCGACGCCATCATCGCACTGCACGGCGGCGGCGATGGCTCACGCAGCACCACGGATCTAAGCCTTCAAGTCGATAACATCGAAGCCGCCTGCCGCCGCATCGAGCAAGCTGGTGGTAAAATACACACCCCGCCACATCGCCGCCCCGGCGAGCCCATCGTCCTCGCCATCTTCAGCGATACCGAAGGCAATGAAGTGATGCTGACGCAGTTCGTCGGTGATTGAGGGGACTTGATCTGAATCACCTCATATCCCGCAGAGCGGGGAAATCTCTCCGCCAGTTCTGCACAACGGCGAGGTCGAGGCTGGACTCCAGCACACCTTCGCGATCAGCGGCATCGGCGACAATGTTTCCATGGGGGTCAACGATGATCGAGCGGCCTGGATAAGAGAATTCGGGATCAGTGCCGCAGCGATTGACGCCAATGACCCAGGCAAGGTTTTCGATGGCTCGGGCTTGCAACAGCGTAACCCAATGCTGGGCGCGTTTGATGGGCCAACTGGCGATATAAATGAGCACATCCGCGCCCTGCCTCACCGCGTCGCGCCCCAGCTCGGGAAAGCGTAAATCGTAGCAAATAAGCGGCGCAATGCGGTAGCCCTGCCAATCAAAGACAGCCACGCTATCGCCAGGCTCATGGACGCGATGCTCATCACCACCCGTGAAGGGTTGCCGCTTTACATATCGAGAGAGCACGCTGCCATCCGGAGCAATAGCAAGAGCTTCATTGCGCCCCAGAGGGGCCGCAGCCTGGCCGCCGACCAAGCCGCCAATGACACAGCACTGGTAGTCCATCGCAAGGCAGCGGAGAAAGGCCTCCGTCTCGCTCGGACTTGTCTCGCGCGTCTTCGCCAAGTTTTTGCTGAAGCCCGTGGCAAACATTTCAGGCAAAACGATGAGCGAATTCGGCAATGGCCGGGCCTCAGTGAGCAGAGCGCTCACGCGGGCAAAGTTGGCATGCTTGTCCTCCCACACAATGTCGTTCTGCACGGCATATAAGCGCATTTTCATCATGCCCAGCCATGGGTTCAAAGCCTCCACACTGCAAGTCCGTAACGCCTATGTTCGCGGGTGCCCATTTCAGGCTCCAAGCCATGATGAGCCTAAACGGCAAAACAACGGGTTGCCAGAAGCGCCCGGCCTTGGACAATGCGCGTCAATTTATCCATGAGCATGTCCACCACGAAATATTTTCTCCCTCTAGCCATCGTTTCCCTCGGTCTGAGCGCCTGTGACAAAGCTACGGAGTCACCTCCACCCGCCCCTGCACCTGTGACAACCACGGCACCCACAGCGATGCCAGTCAAAGTAGCCAAGCCACAGGAGCCCGCCGTAGCCACAGAGATGGGCGACTTCGGCAGCGACGAACCCCTGCCTCGCACAGACATGCCAGCACGAGGCGTGCTGCTCTTCAAAATGAGTGACGGCAAATACGTGAACATGGATCACTGGGAGGAGTACAACTGGCAGTTCAAGTCCAAGCGCTGGGGCCACTATCAAGTCCGCATCACGTATAAGCTCACACACTCCACCTTGGGGGTGCAGTTCAAGCTCGGCGAGACTCGCTTGCGCAAAACGATTGGAGCCTCGGGCGCACCACGCAACACCATCCTGGGCGAGGTCTTCATCAGCGAAGCAGGCCCACAGGTGTTCTCACTCTACACGCCAGCGACAGGCACCACCGCCGGGTTCGCCATCGAAGAGATAGCGCTCATCCCTTCAAATGAAGGCGAACCCGTCGTCCAACAGGCAGCGGATGGCAGCATCACCCTGCTAGCAAAAGACGCGACAACCTGGGCGGAAAACATGCGCTACGAGGCCAAGCCTGAGAAGAATTGCCTCGGCTTTTGGACAGAGCCCGATGACTTTGCCGAATGGGAATTCCAAGTTACCAAACCAGGGCGGTATCAAGTGCTAGTATCGCACGGGTGCGGTAATGGCAACGGTGGCAGCGAAGTTGCCGTGCGTGTCAGTGAGCAAACCGTGAAATTTAAAGTCGAGGACACAGGCGGCTTTCAAAACTGGAAAGAAGCAATGGTGGGCGAAATCGAAATCAAAGCAGCAGGCACGCAACGCCTCGTCATTGATCCCGAAACTAAAGCAAAGTCAGCCGTGCTCGATGTGCAAAAAGTAGTGCTAAAGCCCGTGTCTTGACGGATCAAGCTGCCATTGGGCGCACCGGCAATGAAGCCACACCCAATGGAAACATACGATCCCGAATGGTCAAAATCTCGGGCTCACCTTTAGTGACTAACACCACGTGTTCGTAGTGCGAGGATGGTTTTCTATCGGTAGTGATAGCGGTCCAATTATCCGAAAGAATACGAGTCTTCTCGGTGCCCATATTCACCATGGGCTCAATGGCCATAATCATCCCCTCTTGCAGGCGGCGACGCTCGTTATCAGGGCGATAGTTGGGCACCTGCGGCTCTTCGTGCAGCTTACGGCCTACACCATGACCGACGAATTCTTGGACAACGGTATAGCCGTATTGGTTGACGTGCTCAAAGACGGAGCCACAGAGATCGGCAAGAAATTCCCCGGCACGCGCACGCTTGATCGCTTCGTAAAGCGACTCTTCAGTAACGGCCAATAGATGTAGCGTTTCTGGTGCAACGTTACCGACAGGAACGGTTAGTGCATTGTCGCCAACCCAACCTTCAAAATGAACCCCGATGTCGATTTTAACGATGTCCCCATCCTGAATGATGCGCGGGCCACCGATGCCATGCACCACTTCCTCATTCAGCGAAATACAGATGTTACCAGGGAAGTTGCGATAACCGAGAAAAGCACTGGTACACTTTCTAGCCTTCATCTCCGCAGCAGCAAAGCGGTCGATCTCCTTCGTCGTTGCCCCAGCCTTAACCTGCTGTGCAGTGCTCAACAGGATGTCTCGGGCCACTTGGCACGCCCGACGCATTTGATCTTGCTGAGCAGGATGCCGCGTCGGGATTTTAGAGGAGCTGAAGAGTCCCATGCAAATGGTGATAAAACGAGGCTAAACGTGAGGCGTTATTTCCCAGCCGCACCTTGATGCATGGCAAAATAAACGGCACCACTGAGGAAGATGGCAGCAATAGCAACCCACATGATAACGAGAGTCTTGGCGTCCACAGCTTTACCGCTGCCGCCCTGCACGCGATCATTACGACCACGTATTTTACCCTTCCTCAAGAACCCATCGTAGTGGCTTTGTAGCAACTGTGTTTCAAGTTGCTTCATCACATCGAGCACGACGCCCACTAGAATCAACAAACTCGTGCCACCAAAGAATTGCGCTGCCTTTGGCGAGACGCCAATGCCGCTGCTGATGATGCCAGGCAGCACATAAATGAGGGTAAGGAATATTGCGCCAGCAAAGGTCAGGCGACTCATGGTAAAGTCGAGGAAGTCCGCCGTAGGCTTGCCTGGACGAATTCCAGGCAGATAACCGCCACCCTTTTTCAAATCTTCAGCGATTTGAGTGGGCTGGAACATCGTAGCAACCCAGAAGTAACTGAAGAAGAAGATAAGCAATGAGGAAAGCACATAGTAGAGCCAGCCAGAATTGAGCATGTTGCTCAATTGATGAACCCAGTTTTGATCCGGCATCAGGCCGCTAAGGATCTGTGTGGGAAACATCAAGATTGCCTGAGCAAAGATGATCGGCATGACGCCGGAATAATTGATCTTCAAAGGCAAGTACTGCGTCTGCCCACCATAAACTTTCCGCCCCACCACGCGCTTGGCATATTGAATAGCAATGCGCCTCTGGGCTTGTGTGAGAGCAATGACACCAGCAATGACGAGGATCAGCAACCCAAGCAATACGACCAGCATGATAGCTTTGGAGGAACTGCCGCCAGAGCCAACAAAAGTCTGCCAGACCTGAACGATCGCGCCTGGTAGCGCGGAGACAATATTCACAGCAATGAGCAAAGAAATCCCATTGCCAATACCACGCTCAGTAATCTGCTCACCGAGCCACATCATCAATAACGTGCCAGCCGTGATGGTGACAACGGTCGTCAGCACAAATACCCAACCAAAATCAGGCACCAAGGGGCCATGCGTCGAAATGGTTTTAGCCAAGCCTTCAAGAAAAATGTTCTGCCCCGGATTCTTCAGCGAGTAGGCCAGCATTGTCCCTTGAGCGATACACAGGATAATAGTGCCAATGCGAGTGAATTGATTGATCTTTTGCCGTCCACCTTCTTCACGAGCTAACTTGCTCAGTTGAGGAACCACTGCCGTGAGCAGTTGGATCATAATGGATGCACTGATGTATGGCATGATACCCAGTGCAAAAATGGCACAGTTTTCTAGGCCTCCCCCGCTAAATACATTCAACAAAGCAGCCACCGCAGCAGCACCGCCACCTGTTGAATTGCGAGTGGCAATCCACTCACGAAGAACGTCTGGGTTAACACCAGGGAGGGTTATAGCGACGCCAAGACGCACGATGACAATCATCGCCAACGTGTAGAGAATTCGCGAGCGTAACTCAGGGACTTTGAAGCTATTTACAAATGCGGAGATCATGACTTTATGGGCTTAAACTAAAACGGCAGGACACTCACGGTAGCCCCGCAAGCGCCCCGCCGGATATGGAGCAAAATACTTTAGGAAGCCGAAGCAACCGTGCCACCAGCTTTTTCAATCTTTTCCTTCGCCGCGGCGCTGATGGCAGCCACTTCGACGGTAAGTTTGAGGGTAAGTTCACCCGTGCCGAGGAGCTTGATCGAGTCGCAGGTGCGGCTAATCAGGCCTTTCTCGCGAAGACTAGCTTCGTTGACGGTGGCACCATTTTCAAACACACGCTCAAGATCCTTGACGTTGACCACTTCGATCTTGTCACGGAACATAGCGTTGCTGAATCCCTTCTTCGGCAAACGACGATGCATCGGCATCTGTCCGCCTTCGAAGCCAGGGCGAATCGCGCCACCGGAACGGGCTTTTTGACCTTTGTGGCCGCGACCGGAGGTCTTGCCATGTCCGCTGCTTTCACCACAGCCGACGCGCAAATGGCGGTGCTTGGCTCCGGGGCGGGGTACTACATCATGAAGTCTCATAAGTTATGAATGGGGTATGTGTTGCGTTGGATTACAGAGCCGCTTTTTCAGCGATCTTCTTGCCACGCGAGCGGAAGATTTCGTCGGGCATACGCAGGGCCTGGAGGGCTGCAAGCGTTGCCTTAACCACATTGGCGTGATTGCTGGAACCGAGCGACTTAGCAAGAACGTCTTTGACGCCCACCGCTTCGAGCACGGCGCGAGCGCCACCACCAGCGATGATGCCTGTGCCGGGACGCGCAGGCTTCAACATAATGTAACCACCGCCGTGACGGCCAATGACTTCATGGGGAATGGTGCCGTCCTTGAGATTGATGGAGAGGAACTCCTTCTTGCTGCCTTCGGTGGCCTTCTTGATGGCGTCGGCCACTTCGTTGGCTTTGCCGAATCCGAGACCGATCTTGCCAGCCTTGTCACCAGCGACCACGAGGGCGCTGAAGCTAAAGCGACGACCGCCCTTCACCACTTTGGCGCAGCGATTGATATGAACGACCTTCTCCATGTAAGGAGACGGGGCGCGCTCTTCAAATTGGCGACCGCCGCCACGACGTTGATTACCTTGTCCTTGTCCTTGTCCTTGTTCAGCCATAAAAATTGGGGAGTAGAATTAGAACTTGAGTCCTTTTTCGCGAGCCGCGTCGGCAAGCGCTTTGACCTTGCCGTGGAAGGTGAAACCTCCACGGTCGAAGACGACGGCAGCAATGCCCTGGGCCACGGCGCGTTCGCCGATGGTGGCACCGATGCGGGCCGCTGTCTCTGCATTCGAGGTGCCTTGCACACCCTTCTCAACCGATGAGGCGGAGACGAGGGTGGTGCCGAGATCGTCGTTGATGACCTGGGCATAGACATTCTGATTGGAGAAGTAAACGGCCAAACGAGGGCGTGTGGCATCGCCACGGAGGCGACGGCGGATGCGAGCGTGGATGCGGTCGCGTGCTTCTTTTCTGTTCTTGGTAGCCATGTGATGTGTGGAGGTCGGCGGTTACTTGACGCTCTTGCCAGCCTTGCGGCGGATGATTTCACCTGCATAACGCAC
>JANOAR010000316.1:0-1690 GCA_031411235.1 Verrucomicrobiota bacterium
ATTTCCTACGCGGAGCTCGCAGCCAAACTCACCGCCGCCGGCCAAGTCCTCATCGTCCCCCCGTAAGCCGGACACGCACTGTTCACCGTTTCCCGCCCCTTTCCCGATACTGCGTCGGCGTCATCCCCGTGCACCGCAAAAACGCCCGCGAAAACACCACCGAGCTGTGATAACCCACCTGCGGCGCGATCACCTCCAGTTTATCTTCCGTCGACGCCAGCAAAGCCTGCGCCCTTTGCACGCGCATGTAGGTGACGTGCTCCATTGGTGTTCGCCCCAGTTCCTTTCGACACAACCGCCGCAAATGTTCCGCACTCAGCGAACACTCCGCTGCCAGCGTTCCGAGTTTCCAGTCCTTCGTGAGATCCCGCGCCACCGTTTCCCACAGCGCGCCGACTCTTGAGCCGCTTTGCCAGGGCCGCGCCCGACGGACCGCGAGTCCGTGCGCCAATCCCACCCAATGCCGCACCATCTCCGCGTTGCGTTCGCCTTCCCACTCGGCGCGCAATCCCGCCAAGACCCGGCCCAACTCCTGCGCTCCCTGCGCCAGCCGCAATGGCGACCCCGCACCTACGAGCGGCTTCGTCCAAGGCGCTTCTTCATAACGCATCCACGCAAACATCCACGGCTTGCCGGGCACGGCATGAAACGCATTCAGCACCCGCGGCGGCGCCAGACACAACGATCCCGCCGTCACCCGTTGCCAACGTCCCTCCAACCACACGCGTCCTTCGCCCTCCAGCGTCGCTAAGAAATAACTTCCCGACGGCGCCAACCTCACCCGGCTGTAGGGCGAATACACCGTATCGATCCCGAGCCAACCGATGTGCTGCGTCTCCAACTCCGGACACTGCGCCGCCGCCAACGACCACCGCCGCGTCCGCACACCGTCCACTGTGGTTTCTTTCCAAACCGGATTCATCGCCCCCATCAAAACCACTTTCACCACAGATTACACGGCTGAACACGGATCAATTCACCCGCCCGGGTTTTAACCGTGTCGATCCGTGCCATCCGTGGTTAAAAAATTCCGCCCCTCCGACCTTTCGCGCAGGGTGGGTGTTTCGTCGGCACCACTGTCCACGCCGCGCGATGTGGAAATTCATCACCCAAATGTGTGAACTCCACCCTTCCACCTTAGTCACTAGACATTAGTCATTAGTCATTCGCCCCCCCTTGGACCTTGAACCTCGGTCCTTCCCTCCTCTCCATCTCTCACCTCTCAGCCCGCAACGCTCAACACTCTCCCCATGCCCAACCCTTGGACCGGAAAAGGAAACCCTTACACGCGCGAGGAAGTGCGCGCCCGCCTCAGCGCCACCCTCGCCAAGGGTGACGCCATTATCGCCGCCGGAGCCGGCACCGGCATCAGCGCCAAGTTCATCGAGAAAGGCGGCGCCGATCTCATCATCATCTATAACAGCGGCCGTTTTCGTATGATGGGCCACGGCTCCACCGCCGGCATGATGGCCTACGGCGACGCCAACGCCATCGCTATGGAGATCGGCGAATACGAGGTGCTCCCCGTCGTCGAGGAATGCCCCGTCATCTGCGGCGTCCACGCTACCGACCCGCGCCGCCGCATGTGGCACTGGCTCGGGCAGGTCAAAGAAATGGGTTTCTCCGGCGTGAATAATTTCCCCACGCACACCATCGTCGACGGACATTTCCGCGGCGTCCTCGAAGAGAC
>JANOAR010000317.1:0-16191 GCA_031411235.1 Verrucomicrobiota bacterium
GGCATCAGGCAGAGCGACCAGAGCAAATCTTGGATGCCTTGCTGGGTGAGTGGGTCGCCGAGTGTTGCTTTGATCGACGCAAGTTCGCTAGCGCTAGGCTCACGAGCGAGCGCATGACGGTAGAGTTGCAAAACGAGTGCCTGACTGCTCTGGGCATCGGGCACGGTGTAATTCTTCGCGCCTTTGGCCAGGGCATCGGCTAAGGGCTGGCCGTTGGCGAGGTCGATGGCTTCTAGCGTCGTTAGGTCGTTGGGGCGGGTGGAGACGATTTGATCGCGGTTGGGGCGGCCCAGCGTGCGCATGAGGAAGTCGCTCTTCACCAGCGCAGCTCGCACCATGAGCTGCGATGTGATCGTGCTGCGGGCGAGCAAGGCGGGGGCTTGGGCTTGAATCGTGGCTGCCCACACGGGCAGGGCTTTCACCACGGTTGCGGGTTTCCAGTCGTCCTTTGCTGCGGCAGCACCGAGGCGGCCCTCCTTCATTGTGGGTACGCTGGCGCTCCATTGCCAGGTGGCATCGCTGGCGATGACTTCATCCTTGTCGCCAGCGAGCTTGAGTCGTGCTTCAAAGTAGAGGCCAGCAGCGTTGGGGCCTTTGCCTGCGTTTTTTGCGATGACGGTGATGGTGTTCGCGCCTTCTTTTAAAACATTGTGCAGCACCACGGACTCGAGGGTCTGCCAGTTGGTGTCCTTGCCGACCTGCTTGTTGTTGATGAAGAGGGTGTATTCATTGTCGCAAGTGATGACGGCTCCGGCGCGGATGATGGGGGCGGTAATTTTGACGACTTTGCGCAAAACTATCGTTTCGTCCGAGGGCGGTATGGCTGGGCCTGCGGCGCTGTCGCCCCATATCCACTGGGCCTGCGGCTTGATCTGCTTTGCGGCTTCGGCATCGACTTTGCCGCGCAGCACAGGGGCATCCATTTTCACAGGAGAGGCACCGGTGAGCGTCCAGACGGCATCGACAAACTGCTCGGCGCTGAGTCGCTTGGCACGCGGCCCGGCATAGATGTAGCCGTGGTCGTCGGTGTCCTTGGCCATGACCTGCGCTTTCGATTGATAAGCCTGCGAGGTGACGATGTGGGCCATGACCTTGCGCAAGTCGTAGCCGCTCTCGACGAGGTCGCTCGCGAGGTAGTCCAGCAGGTCGCTGCTCCAGGGCTCGGTCTGCATGGCATCGACGGGATGCACGATGCCGCGCCCCATAAGGCGATGCCAGAGGCGATTGACGATGGTGCGGGTGAAGCGGCCATTTTGCGGATGCGTCATCAGCGCGGCGAGTTGCTTCAGCCGCTCGGCGGGCGCGGCCTTGGCATCGACTTGGCCGATCTCGGGGAAAAGCCATGACGCGGCGGCGAGCTTGCCGGTGGGCTTGTCGCAGCGTGCGATGTCGAGCGGACGCGTGGAATAGATCGCGGCGAGGCCATAGGCTTCGTCGAGTTTCCAGCGGTCGATGAAGCTGTCGTGGCAGGAGGCGCACTTCATGTTGATGCCGAGGAAGCTTTGCGAGACGCTTTGCGCGAACTGGATCTCCACGGTCTGCCCGGCGCTGACCTCGCCGCGCCATTTAATGCCATCAATAAAGCCACGGCTGTCGTCGCTCGGTGGCGCGATGAGTTCGCGGGTGAACTGATCAAATGGTTTGTTCTCCACCAGCGACTCGTAGAGCCACTTGCTGATTTGTTTGCGCCCGCCGGTGATGAAGCCCGTGCCTGCGTAGTCGTTGCGCAGCAGGTCATTCCAAAAGGTCAGCCAGTGCTCGGCATAGGCGACATCGTTGTGCAGCAGGGAGTCGATCAAACTCTCGCGTTTGCTGGGCGCGGTGTTGGCGACAAACTTGGTCAGCATCTCGGGATCAGGCAGCAGCCCGATGAGGTCGAGAGTCACGCGGCGCAGGAAGGCAGCATCATCCAGCGGCAATGGGCGCGGTTGTTTGTGCTGCGCGAGGTAGCTGTCGATGATGCGATCCACCGGATGTATGCGGCCATCCACAGCCGATGGCAGTGTTGGATGGCGAGGCGCGAGCGGTGGCTCATACGCTGGCTTTTTGAAGGTGAAGCCAGCTTCCCATACGAGCCCTTCGTCGATCCATTGCTTTAACAATGCCACCTGCGCGGCGGGCACGCGTTTGCCCTTCGGCGGCATTTGGTCATCGGGATCGGTCGAGGTGATGGCTTCGACGAGCGCGCTCCTGGCGCTCTGCCCCACCGTGACCACTGCGCCATTTTCACCGCCCTCCAGCAAGGCCTTGCGGTCATTCATCGACAACCCGCCCTTCTTCTTATCGCCCGCATGGCACTCCGCGCAGTGCTCGCGCAGGATGGGGACGATTTGATGCGAGAAGTCGATGGGGACTGCCCTGCCAGAGCAGGCTGTGAGCAGGAGGATGGTGAGGGTGAAGGTGGAGCGGAGATGCATGAAACGTGTCTCTCCCACTATCGCTGTGCCCCTAGCCAATATTGCGGCGAACAGCCTCTATTACCCGCCGCTGGCCTTGCTTGGATCGCGGTCCGAGCGTGCAACCATCCTGCTTCTGAGCGCCTGCCAAGCCACGCGGCCCAAGAAAACTGGGCCACCTAGCAGGTAGCGCTTCCATAGTCGTCGTGGCTCTAGGGACATGCGGAACAGCCATTCGATTTTTAAATTTTGCATCCACGTTGGGGCTCTTGGGAAGACACCAGCGGAGAAGTCGAGGAAGGCACCGACGCCGATGCCGAGTCGGGCTCCTGTGCTGATGAGATGCTGCGCGAGCCATTTTTCCTGCTTGGGATTGCCCATGCCGACGATGAGTAAATCGGTGCGCACGGCGCGAATCTGCTCGATGACTTGGGGCAGATCATCAGGTGGGAAAAAGCCGTCTTGAGTGCCTGCAATGGTGAGCCCTGGAACCTGCTCTAAAAATTGAGCAGCGGCCTTCTCGGCGACGCCTGGGGCGGCTCCCAGCAGATAGACTCGCCAGTGCTGAGCGGCGGCGAGGTGCAGGATCATGGGCGTTACGTCAGTGCCATTTAAGTTGGCAAGGAAGTGCTTGGGCCCCTGTATCCGTGCGGCCAGCGATAGGCCGATGCCGTCATTGAGGACGATGGCGGCCTGTTGCAAAATGGCCTTCAATTCTGGGTCACGCGCGGAGAGTTCCATTGTGTGCGCATTGACGTAGATGACCAGTGCTGGGGCTGCCGACTCGGCGAGGTATTGGATCTCGTCGATAGCTTGGCCAACGGTCGCACGGACGATGGGCACACCGAGAATGTCGATGGTGGGGAGGCGGTGTTTCATGGCGTCTTCAATCGTGGCAGGAGAGGGGAGGCTAGCACCGCCGCGAGCGTGACGAAGCTCGTGATCGGCTCGTAGAGAAACATGCGCCAATCGGTCTTCATCGCCTGGAGCATGTAGCCTCGGCATGCGGAGTATTGGCGCATAGAGAAGGCGCGTCGGGCATAACTCCGAAGCTGAAAAGCTTCAGAAAGTTTGGCGAATTTCTTGGCGATGTCGGGCGCGTATTGATACGACTTCTGATAGGTGTCGCAGCACGCGGCATAGTGCTTGTCGAGCTTGTCCGAGAGGCTCCCAGGAGTGACGCGATAGAAGGTGAGAGCTTCGGGAATACCTTCGAGCTTCCACTGCCTCGGCGGGGTGAAACAGATGCGCAGCCAGCAGTCCACATCATTGTTGCGTGGCTTGTTTTCATCGAAGCGATGGTCGTTAAAAATTTCACTGCGGAACACGGGCGTCGAGCCATTGGTGATGGGGTTGCGACAGTAGAGGTAGTAGTCGCTGAGGTTGTGTGTCTTGGGGAATCGGCAGTGCAGATGCTTGCCGTCCAAGCTGACAAACTGCGTGGCGGAGAAGCTCACGCCCACGCTAGGATCAGCCTCCAGATGAGCGACGTGTTTTTCGATTTTCGTGGGCAGCCACCAGTCATCGCCATCGACGAGGGCGATGTATTTCCCATGCGTGTGATCGAGCCCCAGATTGCGCGCGGCTGAGGCTCCTTTGTTGGGTTGCTCCAGTAGCTTTACTCGTGGATCGCGGGCTGCAAATTCATGCGCAACGCGTGCCGTGCCATCCTTGGAGCCATCATCAACAACGAGGATTTCGAGGTTGCGATACGTCTGCGCGATGACGGATTCCAGCGTCTCAGCCAGATACGGTTCCATGTTATAACAGGGGATGATGACGGTGACGAGCGGTGTATCCATGAGGCTGAGAATGGGTGGGGTTTAAGCGAGCGAATGTCCTTGGTGGGGTATGGCTCGGTGGCGCAGGATTTGGCTGATCGACAGACCGATGAGTAGGGCGCTGAACCCCGCAAAAACGAGCCTCACGCTGCGATAGCGATCCTCGGGTGCTTCGGTCGCTTCGGCGGGCGAGACCAAGGTTAGCGCGGGTTGGTTGAGCTGTTTATAGGTGAGGATTTCAGTGCGGCGCATGTCGATTTGTTTGAGCTGGGAGCGGATGGATTCGCTGCGCAAAATGAGGGCGGTGTACTCGGGGGAGAGGATGGCACCGCGCACGGCGGTGAGGCTGTCTTCGCGCGCTTTCAGGCGTTGCAGAATGTTCTGCGCCGACTGATCGAGCGCATCAATATGGGAGCGAAGCTGCACGATGGCTCCTTCGAGGTAATGCTTCAGGCTGGCCTCCAGCGATTGCAGTTCGGAGATCATTTGTTTCGAGGCATCGCTGCTAAGCCCTTGTGTGGCCTGCACTCGCGCCCACTCGGCCTGCTTGGCGGTAATGCTGGAGCGCAGGGTTACGTAGCCCACGTTGGAGGCGAAGTAATCCTCCTCCACTTCCTTTTGCGTGAGGTCGTCGAGGTTTTGAATCAGAGTGGCGGTGCCCTTGCTTTCCAGGCCTTCCAGCCGACGCAGCGACTCCGCCATCTTCAATCGCTGCGTGGTGATGCCCATCAGCGTGTCCTCGATTTTCGTCGAGTAAGTGGAGTATTCGATGGGGCGATGCACATCGAATTTGCTTAACTTATCCGCGATCCCAGGACTCTCTTTTGCCAACTCATCTGCTGCGGCGGCGAGCACGGCGAGGAGTTGATCGGCGAGCCTCACACGCTCCTCGCGACGCGTCTCATTTTGCGCGGTGATGACGGCTTCCACCAGGGCTCTAGCCTTCTCTGGCGTGTTGCCACGCGTCATCACTTCGATGACGGTGCTGCCAGGCACGAGGTGCGCCATCACGGCATCGCCAGCCTCCTCCATGGCCTGTTCATCGTCTGGCCATTGCAGATTTTTCAGCGCACGACGCAGCGAGCCCGTGCTGTTCATCCGTGCCACCATTTCCTGCGGTAACATGCGATTGCCATACGCGAAGTCCACGCGCGTGAAGCTGGCGAGCCCTGTCGGCGAGACATCGAGCGTGCTGATCTCGGCGCGAGCGCGAGCGAAGTAAGCCTTGGGCGCGAAGCAAATCGCCAACATGCCGCTGGCCATCAAGGCCGCAGCACTGCCCCATGCGATGATGCCTGAACTAGGTGAGCGCATGGGCAACTTTGGCTTGGAGTTGTGAAACTAGACCTGCCCGCAGCACGCAGTGGCACAAGCCAATGAAGCCGCCTGCGAACAAGCCGATGGCCAGAGCCGTGGCCAGCTTCATCAGCGATGGGCCATCGGGAACCTTGGGCTGGGCGAAGAGATGCAGCGTGCTGGACTTCGCATTGGCATAGACTTTCAGCTCCGTCTGCCGCGTGGAGAGCTGGGTGTAGGAGTTGCGCAATGCCTCGCGCTGCGAGAGCAGGTCGGCGTAGGCGGGGTCTAGCGAGATGTCAGTTTTCATCGCCTGCGCTTCCGTGGCCGCGATCTTGTCTTGGAATATTTTAATCGCTTGGGCGTTGTCCTTGAGCCGCGTGTTCAGCCGCTCGCGCTGCATCGTCAGCAATTCAGAGACGCTCTTTTTTGTTGAAGTCACCTCCGCCTGTACGGCCTGAGTCTTGGGGTTTTCTAGGCCGTAGCGACTCTTCAGCGAGGCCAGTTCGGCATCCTGGTCGAGCAGCTTTTTGCGTGCCTCGGCGAGGGTGTAGTTCTTCTCCAAGTCTTCAAACTCGAAGCCCGAGGGCAGTGTGCCTTTGGTGGTGAAGGCGGTGATCAGCTCCGTCGTTTGTTGCAGGCGGTTTTTTAGCGAAGCCTGCTCCACGAGATAGGTCGCGAGTCGCTGCTCACAGTCCGCGATGGTGAGTGCCACGGTCTGCTGGCGCTCGGCTTCGTTGCTGAGGGTGACGCCCTTGGCCAAGTTGAAATCACGTATCTTGCCATTCACTTCATCGAGCTGCTTTTGCACCTCGGTGAGCCTGGTTTGCACAGCGGTCAGGGCCGAGCGTGCCATTAGCTCGCGCTTCTCGGTATCGACTTCGATCGCTTTGGCAATGAGCGCCGTGGCCAGGGCTTCAGCGCGTTCAGGTGAGTCGGCAGAGACTTTGAGCGCGATCACGGGCGAGTCGTCGCGAGACTTCACACTCATGTTATCGCGCACCTGTTTCGCAGAAATGCCACCGACGAGTTTGGCTGCCTCTTCACGCACTCGGGCGGTGTCAAAGAGTTGGCTCACCAACTCACGATCCACGCTGCCCATCAGCGTGGTGCGCGTGAATTTCGCCAAGCCTTCGGACGAGAGCATTTCGCTATTCAGCGCCACCTCCCCCTCACTTATATATTTGTTGGGCATCTTGTAGTAGCCCGCGAGGCCACCCGCGAATCCAAGGGTGAGCCATAGCAGCATGATGAGCACGAGTCTTTTCCAATTCATAACACGGGAGTAGGGGAGTGGGGTTGTCTGGCTGGATCACGAAACGCTACCGCTCCGATGAAAACAAAGATGGGCCAGAAATACATGAACAAGTCTTTGAGCGACTGGGAGTAGGAGTAAAACAGCAGCGCGGTGGCGATGCAGGTGACGCCTCGATAGAGCGCTGCACTGCCGCCGCTGAAGCCGTACATCCAGGTGTAAAAAATAGGCAGCAGCGTGAGACAGAGCCCCACGGCCCCACGCAAAAAGAGCATCGCCCCCAGTGAATCAAGATCGCCGATGTACACTTTGTTCACGATCTTCCCACCGGGCACCGTTTCGCCTGCGCCGAATATTTGGTGGTCACCGTAACGCCATTCATTGAACGCGATGGCCCCCAAGTTCAGACGATCCTGCGAGGAGTTCAGCCGCGCGGAATGCACCAGTGTGGAGGCCTTTTCGCGATAGTGCAGCAGGGGCCCCGCGAACACTGCCGTCATAAAAACGACTGAGCCAACGGCCAGAAAAAAGTACCTGCGCCCCAGGCCAAGCGTCACATAAAGCGCAAGGCAAGTCGAGACCGCGACCAATCCCATGCGCGAGTGCGTGCAGACGAGCAGCAGCAACCAGCCGGCGAACCCCGCCCATTTCAGCAGCGAGTTTCGGCCCACCAAGGTCAGCATGGCAAACATGATGGACGTCGCCCCGGCAAAAGGCGTGTATGGCGCAAAGGCCACCAACCGCCACTCATGATCGAACTTGTAGTCCGGCGGTAAGAAATGGATTTGGAACAGGTCTTGATTCCCAAACAAGGAACTCGGCACCACGGACTTGTATTCAAACTGAACCACGCCCGCCACCGTCGCCAGCAGCGCGATGATGCAGTAGAGCAACGTCTGCACGCCCAGCAGCGTGGCTGCTGAACTGACCACCGCAGGCCGGATCAACCCGCCTACCAGTGGCAAAAACGCCGCCAGAGCATACGTCAAAAACCACCACGGCAGATGCTTCATGCCCACACCACGCAAGTACAGCGTGATGAACTCCTCCGCGAGAATGCCCACCGAGCAGAGGCACCAAACCACCGCCAGCGTGGGCGGGCGCAGGCCCGATTGCAGGTAAGAAAAAACAGCCAGCAAGATCAAAGGCCATGCCAGCAGCAACGGCGCAAGCGGCCCCAGGCCGAGGAAGTACAGCACATAGGGCGACAGGCTGGCCCAAAAGAAGAATCGTTCAATAAGGCTGTTCGGAGCTGTGATCATGTTCCTGAAAGCGCACGTGTGCTCAGAGTGATATACCAAGGTTGGCCGATACCTCACGAAATTTGCTGGGCTGAAGCAAACTAAATTTGATGAGTGGGTGAGTAGATTTTAATTGCATGTGTAACAGTTGTGCTGTTACACTAGGCACACGCCAAATCATGCTGCCTTTCACCCTCCAGCTTCAAGATGGCATCCCGGTTTCTGACCAAATCCTTGCCGCTGTGCGCAAGGCGATGCTCACCGGGCAATTGCGTGCGGGTGATGAATTCCCCAGCGTGCGTACGCTCAGCCAAGAATTGCGTATCAGCCCTACCACGGCGCACAAAGTGGTGCTCGCACTGAAGGACAGCGGCTACCTCGGCAGCCGTCCCGGCATCGGCATGGTGGTCACTGCCCCGGCCAAGGCTTCGCTCACGGAACGCCTTGATCAACTCGCTCCGACCTGCCGCCTTCTGCTCGCTGAAGCCGCTGAGTTGAACCTCACTTTTGACGAAGTCGTGAAAGCCCTGAGGCGCACCGAGTCGCCCGCCCATGAACTGCTCAAAGCCGCAAAGCCAGTGCGCTAAGACCCGCATCCTCGATTCAAAAATCCCATGATCACCCTCGACAACCTCTGCAAAAAATTCCGCAAAACTGAAGCCGTCAACGGGCTCAGCCTGCACGTCCCTGCGGGCCAAGTCACCGCCTTCCTCGGCCCTAACGGCGCGGGCAAGAGCACCACGATCAAGTGTTTGCTCGGGCTGCATCGACCGGATAGTGGCAGCGCTGAGGTTCTCGGCTGCAACTCGCGCAGGCTTGGGCCAGCGCAGTTCCAGCATATCGGTTATGTCTCTGAAAATATGGAACTACCGCTGTGGATGAGCGTGCAGCAGTTCTTGGATTACTGCCGCCCATTGTATCCGCAGTGGGATGCGACCTTCGAGCGGCAAATGCTGCAACAGTTCGACTTGCCCTTGCAGACCAAGCTCAAAGACCTCTCGCGCGGCATGAGGATGAAGGCGGCGCTGCTCAGCAGCCTTGCTTATCGACCCAAGCTTGTCGTGCTCGACGAGCCCTTCAGCGGCCTCGATCCACTGGTGCGCGACGAGTTCATTCGCGGTTTGCTGGAGCTTACCGAACAAGAGGGTTGGACGGTGTTCGTTTCGTCCCACGACATCGAAGAAGTGCAGCGCCTCGCCGACCGCATTGCCATCATCAACAGCGGGAAACTCGCTCTCGATGAAACCAGCGAGAGCCTGCAAACCCGCTTCCGTGCGATTGAAGTCATCCTGCCCGATGACGCCAAGTTGCCCACCCAACTCCCTGCCGATTGGCTGCACGCCGAGCAGGCAGGCCGTACCCTGCGCTTCATCTCCAGCCGCTACGCTGAACCCGAGTCGCTTGCTGCCGCCATACGTCTCGTATTTCCCAGCACCCCGCACCACGAAGTCCGCCCCATGAGCCTGCGCGAGATATTCATCGCTCTGGCTCGCACCTACCGACTGGAAGGAAAGGCACAGCCATGAACTACGCCCTTCATCACTTCCGCAAGGAGGCGCGGCATCTGCTACCGCGCTGGGTTTGGTGGCTTGCGGCCTTGGGGCTAGAGCTGGCCATTCACCTGGAGTGGGTCATGCCGATGACCTACAACGAGGGCTCCGCTCCGCACACGCTTCGTTATGTGTTATCCACGCTGCTCAGCTACGGAGCGATGTTCATGGTGCTCGCGGGTTGCCCGGAGGATCAGCCAGCGAGGGCTGGTGCTTTTATTGCCACACGACCCCTGCCACGGCTGAGCTACTACCTCGCTCGGTTGCTTGTCATAATGGTGATGTTTGCCCTGCCGATGCTGCTGCAAGAGGCGCTGTACCTCGGGCTCTCGGAGCGGCCTGTGGGCGCGGTGCTGAGTGGGGCGTTGTGGAAAGGACTCGCCACGCTGGTGAATCTGGGATGGCTGATTCCCATGCTCGGATTGTTGAGCGGCTGGCTGGAGATCGGGCTGGCAGTGGTGGTGGTGCGAGCTTGCTTTTACAGTTGTCAGGCCGTGCTGCCGATGCTGCTGCGCCATCATGAACTGGAGCGCGAGATGGTGTTCTTGTCGCCAGGGCTTTGGCTAGTCTTTCACACGCTGGTGGCCTGCGCTGTGGTCTGGCTGGCGATACAGCATCAGCGTTTCGGCTGGTCGTTGCTGCGTCGGCTGACGCTTGGCGGGCTGGTTGTCATCCTTGTTTACAGCTCGCTCGTCGTTTTCCTCATCAGTCGCGACCAACGCGATGCCAGCGACCCGCAGCGAGCCCGCGAACTAGCGCAGACGGTGCAGTTCAGCGTGCCCACAGCACTGATCGAGCGCGAGCGCCGTGAAACCCAGCAGCACCAGCCGGGAACCAAGTTCACCGGCCACATCGACAGCGCCAACGTGCCGCCCGATGTTGAAGTGAATGCTCGGTTGCTGCGCTCTAGCGTGGTCTTCGATGGTGCCGCAAGCTCAGCCGTGGCGCTGGACATTCCAGCCAAGCCGCGAGCCCCCGGTTTCTATCCGCAACCCATCCTGCATTTCTTGCCCAAGGGCACAGTGCTCATGCCGCGCAGCTCATTTAATGAGCATGAGATAGGCACGCTGGCCGAGCAGCAAGTGCCAGCCGCTGGCAAGGCTATGAGGTTGGAAGCTGACTTCGCCTGCGACTGGTTCCAGTGGTCAGCCATTGCCGATGTGCCCTTGCAGCGCGGTGCGGTTGTGAGCACGCCAGACTCATCGCTTACCGTGACCGACGTCGTCACAGGCACGGCTTCAAGCAACCAGCCGAAGCCAGGGGAGATACGCATCAACTTCCGTCATCATCTGAACCCTGCTGGGGTGGCTTCTTACCTCGTCATTTATTCACCCGAGCGCCAGCTAGCCTGGTGCGCGGGGGAACTCGAGGGCTACTCCAGCGGTCGTGCTGGGGGCTGGGAGCGGCAATTGCAGGGTTGGCTACGGCCCTATGTCCTCGCTTACGACGACAATGCGCCCGCCGCCGATCTGACAAAGCTTCGCCTCATCGTGCTGCAACGGCGCTACCTGGGGAGCAGTTCTTGGGCTTGGCACGGCGAGTCGATGCCCATCACCCAGCACTCGGCGAGCTATCGCGGCTGGTACTTCTATCGCGGAGGAATGCCGCTAGCCGCTGATGGCGTCACGGCGCTGCGGGCTCGCATCGCGACCTTACCGCGCCCTGAGCCAACGGCCAGCGAGGTGGAGCGCAACCGCTTCATCCTCGACGTGCTGCGGGCCTATCACGCCATCATCGCCTACAACGACGCGCATATTCGCCAGCAGATCGACGATGTGCTCGCCGCATTGCGCCCCCTCGCGGCCCAGCGCATCGACACCTTTCTCACTCTGCCGACCAGTGCGGTGCGGGACTTGAAAAGCCCCGTCTATGCCCTGGCCAAGGAGTTCACCACCGACGCTCAACGAGACTATGTGGTGCAGCATCTCGTCGAGCGCGACTGGCTTGCGGCGCTCGCGAAAGACAAAGGCTGGGGCGACTACGCACGGCAGACGATGCTACCCACCATCCTCGCGCAGCCAAGCTATGCCGAGCATCTGCGCAGTCTCATGCTCACCTGGGATGACCCCGCCGTGCTGCGCCGACAGCTCGCTGATTTGCGCTACTTCCCTGAGGCCCGCACCTTTGAAAAACTCTACCTTCAGCCCGAGTTGCGGCCTGAGTTGGATCGCTTGGCTGCGCAACTTTGCGCCGAGGTGATGCCCGTCATCGGCTGGGAGAAACACGCTTGCCAGAGGCTAGAAATCGCCATGGGCCAGGGCAACGCCGACGCGCTCGACATCGCCCTGCACATGGCTCCACTGGGCAGGCACGATGATATGTCCAATGACACCACCGAGACTCGCTGGCTAGCCCAAGGCCTGGCCAAAGAGACGGGGCAGCACATCCCCAACATTGGCGACCGTTCGCTCTACAAGCAGTTCCGTGGTCAACGCGTCGCCGACTTCCAGTACCAGCCCGAGAAGCGCGGTTGGGTGAAGCAACCCTAGCCTAACCTCATCGCCATGACCACACTCTCCTTCATCGCCCGCGTCGGGCATCAATTGCGCTGCGAAGCCCGCCAGCACTGGCCTTGGCTGCTGCTACTCGTAGTTGCTGTGGTGCTGCGCACTTGGGCACGCCTCGATCCGCAGACCAACTATAGCGCTTGGAACAGCACACGAAGTGAGCCCCCATCATCGTCATGGGCCTGACGGCGCTGGCTTTTATCATCGCCTTGCGAGTCGTCATGGCCGATGCACCTGCCTCGCCCGACATTAGCACCCATACCCGACCACTGGGGCGAAAGGCTATGCTCGTGGCCAAGGCCGTGTTTCTCCTCCTTGGCGTTGTACTGCCTTGGATGCTCGGTGATGCCTGGCTGTGGCGTGGCTTTGCCCTCACGCAGTCCGAGCTGCTATCGTTGCTCGCAGCCAGTGCGCTATGGGTGGGGCTGGTCGTGGCTTGGGGCATGGCACTGGCGGCGCTCGCCCGCAGTTGGGCACAGCTCGCCGTGTTGGTGCTGGGCTTTCTGTTCCTCATCATGGGGCTCGGCCTACCGATCTCTGGCAGCAGCCAGCGCTGGCTCTGCACCTGGCTGGCCAAGGCCGCTCTCGCCACCGGGCTACCCATGCTCACGGGGATTCACTTGCCGCTCATCATTGCCCTCGTCTTAGCGATCACGGCTTGGCTGGTGCAAAGCCTTCGCCTCGGTGGAAGGCTAGGTGCTGGACTCGCGATTGCCTCATTGGCTTCGCAGAGTTTATCTGATGGCTGGCTCAACTCGGCCAGCGACTGGCTGCGTTTCCCCGAACTCCACTACACAGGCCCCACGCTGAGCCTCAGCACTGGCACAGCCAAACCCAGTGCCACCGACAAAACCCAAGCGTTGTGGCCGACGCTCGGGGTGCATGGATTGCCCGCCAATCACCTCGCCAGCGTGCTCAGCCTCGCCCCTGCCGATAGCGATCCTGTATGGCTCAGGCTCAAAGCCCGCAGAAACAACAAGCCGGATTTCTGGACTGACACCGACGGCTCTGACGGCCGCTACACTCGCCTGCTGGAGCAGGGCCGCATGATTGCGGGGCACTTCGCCGCCACCGATCTTTGGTTTGATGATCTTTCGCACCATCAGCGCAGAGACCTTCGCAGTCTCATTGGCAAAGACGCGCCCACGGCCCCATGGCGGCTGCGACTCGGCATCTACGAAATGCGCTGCATGTTTGATCGCCCGCTCACGGACTTTATCGCCAAGTCTAGCGAGATCACTTTGCCGAATGGCTGGCTGCTCACCTTCGAGCCGATCCGCGAGGAGCACTATCCTCTGCTGCCCATGCGAACCCGGCATCTCATGTCGCAGGTTGGCATCGCGCCTGCCGAGCACCGCGATCCTTACATGAGCCCCCAGCCGCCGTTCAGCGAGATGTGCGTTGTCGTCCACGATCCCGAGACTCGTGAGAATACTCTCGTCCGCATCAACAGCGGCGACCCCACGGTCAATCGTGGCAGCGCTTTCATCACCGATGAGGACTGGGGCCGGGAGTTTAGCCTGCCCAAGCCCAAAGCCCGTATGGAGCTGACGGGCCAGCGCTATGAGGACTGGCAAAAGCAAGCCCGTGTGCAGCTTTGGCTGCCCGAGGAGCGCGGCACCGTGGAGTTTGTGCTGAGCTTGGCCGATCTTCAGCGGATACTCGCGAAGTGAATAAAAACCCGTAGCCGCAGCACTGGCAGCATGAAAAATGGGCAGCGCGAGATGGAGCGCCATCGCTGCCTTCGTAGTTACCTCCGCTTGCCTCTGGCTTGTGCTTTTGTTATCCCTTTCTTGCCATGAACCCCCTCCAAGATTTCAACCTTCTCCAAACCCGTCGGCAGCTCTTTTCCCAGGGGAAAAATGTGCTTGGGGGCGCAGCGCTGAGTAGCTTGTTGGGCGAAGCTTTCACCCAACAGGCTGCGGCAAGTACAGCCCATGCGGCGGGGCCACACTTTGCGCCTCGGGCGAAGCGGGTCATCTACCTGCACATGGTGGGTGGGCCTTCGCAGATGGATCTCTTCGACCACAAGCCAGTGATGGAACAATGGTATGACAAAGACTTGCCCGAGAGCATTCGCAAAGGGCAGCGGCTGACGACGATGACCTCGGGCCAAGCACGGTTTCCCATCGCGCCATCGAAGTTCAAATTCTCGCAAGCGGGCCAGTGCGGGATGATGATGAACACGGAGCTGCTGCCACATTTGGCGAAGAATGCGGATGACATCTGCTGGATGCGCTCGCTGCACACGGAGGCCATCAACCACGAGCCGGCGATCTGTGCCATGCAGACGGGCAACCAAATCACCGGGCGGCCTTGCCTGGGCTCGTGGGCCTCGTACGGGCTGGGGTCGATGAATGAGAACCTGCCGTCGTTTGTGGTACTGGTGGCCACGCCGACGAATCGCGAGCAGGAGCAATCCATCTCCGCGCGGCTGTGGTCGGCGGGTTACTTGCCGGGCGAGCACGCGGGCGTTTCATTTCGCAGCAAGGGCGATCCCATTTTATTCATCAACAACCCGCCTGGGGTCACGGACGGCGTGCGCCGCCGTACACTGGATGGGCTGCAAGCGCTGAACGAGATCAACTATAAACTCGTCGGTGACCCCGAGACCCACACGCGCATCCAGCAGTATGAAATGGCCTTCCGAATGCAGGCGAGTGTGCCCGAGTTGACCGATCTGAAGAGTGAGCCGGAGCATATCTACAAGCTCTACGGCGAGGAGGCGCGGAAGCCGGGTTCGTTTGCCAACTCTGTGCTCATGGGCCGTCGTTTGCTGGAGCGCGGGGTGCGCTTCGTGCAGATTTATCACAACAACTGGGATCACCACTCCAACGTCGCGGGCCGGATGCCTGCGCAGTGCAAGGATGTGGATCAGCCCTGCGCGGCGCTCATCGACGACCTAAAGCAGCGCGGCATGTTCGACGATACGCTCATCATCTGGGGCGGTGAGTTTGGCCGCACGACTTATAGCCAGGGCGGGCTGACCAAGGCGAACTATGGGCGCGACCATCATCCTCGGTGCTTCAGCATGTGGATGGCGGGCGGTGGGGCCAAGGGCGGCATGATCTACGGAGAGACGGATGAGTTCAGCTACAACATCGTGAAGGATCCCATCCACATCCGCGACTTCCACGCCACGGTGCTGAAGTTGCTGGGCTTTGGCCATGACCGCTTCACCTTTAAATACCAGGGCTTGGAGCAAAAACTCACGGGCGTGGAGTCGGCTCAGGTGATCAAGGAATTGATCGCGTGACACTCGCCTATGCCTCCTTTTACCCTGCCTACTGGCTACGCTCGCATCAAGCGGGTGCATAGTTTTCATGAACTGGTCACAACGCCTTTCGGAGGTGGCATCAATGCCCTCTGCTGGCCGCGCACGCTGTTGGGCGATTTCAGCGAAGTGGTGGCGCATCTGGGCGAGGGGGAGGGGATCACCACCCTCGACGACGCTCGACTTGCTAGCCTCCCGGTGAGTGCGGCGGGCCGGGCCGCGATTGAGGTTCTACTCGAAGATCAGCGGCTGTTCCGGGAGCATCATTTAGACCCCGTCCTGAACTGCATCTATGGCTACCCGCGCGACGAGGAAGCTGGGGCCGTGGCCACCGATGTCTTTTCCTTCCACGCCGACAGCGCCACCACAGAAGCCGATACGTGGCTCTGCACCTACTACGGGCCAGCGAGCGAGGGCCTGCGCAACGACGAGGCGCTGCGACGTGTGGATGTGCCCGAAACTCGCGCCGAACTCCTCCACTGTTTCGGAGGCGATGATGACAATGACTTCCGCGACTACCTGAACGAAAACTGCTACGACTTGCACTACGCCGCCGTCGCACAGGCGCAGCCTTTCTCCTTCGGCCTGGGCAACCTCTGGCGCATTGCCGTGGACTATCCCGGCAGCCCGGTGCCTCCGTGCCTGCACCGCGCTCCCGAAACGCTTCCCGGTCAGCCGCCAAGGTTGCTGCTGATCAGTTAAAATTGGGTGGCACGAAACCAGTGGGCTAACCTGGATCGAATGCAAAAAGAGAGCACGCGAACCCAAGAGATGTCTGGGGCTGGCGCATGATAGAAGCGCCCCTCATTCAGAATCGCTGCCGTACCCAGGGTAGCCTGCAACTCGCCAAGGCTCGTCTCAGGCAACCCTGGGCTTCATTCCATAACACCA
>JANOAR010000318.1:0-30665 GCA_031411235.1 Verrucomicrobiota bacterium
CGTGTGAGCCAGCAACTCGCCGCTGCTGAAAAGACCGCCAGTGCTGCGAAGGCCGCCCAGGTCGCCTTTCAGCTAGCCCAAAAAACCCTGGGCACCGAACTCGCTGCCGCGACCAAAAACCTCGCCGAAGCCACCAAGACCCTGGCTGCCCTGCGGCTCTCGCCCGATCAACGCTTCCTCATCGAACCCCAGGCCGACGGCAGTGCCATGTTATGGACTGTGCCGGGTGGATTGCCCGTGGCGAAATGTCTCCCCAAGCCAGGAACCGCGCTTGCCCTGGGCTGGAAACCCGACAGCCAACTCGCGCTACCCGCCGATGCCACCACGTTAGACCTCACCCCCCAATGGACGCTGGAAAAGACACTCGGCACAGGCGACGCCAAGTCCGACATTGAAGATCGCGTCAATGCCATCGCCTTCAGCCCCGAGGGCCAATCCATCGCCGTCGGCAGTGGCGAACCTTCTCGCAGTGGCGACATCACCCTGTGGGATGTCGCCAGCGGCAAGCTGCGGCGTTCCATGCGCGACCAACACAGCGACACCGTGCTGTGCCTCGACTTCTCGCCCGATGGCAAACTCATCGCCAGTGGCGGTGCCGACAAGCAACTGCGCATCTCGGATGTCGCCACGGGCAAGCCTTTAAAAGTCTTCGAGGGGCACACCCATCACGTCATGGGCGTGAGCTGGCGAGCCGATGGCCGCACGCTCGTCAGCGCTGGAGCCGACAACGCCACCAAGGTCTGGGACTGGGTCAAAGTCGAGCGGCGCAAAAGCTTGGACGGCTGGGATAAAGAAGTCACCAGCATCCGTTATCTCGGGGCCACGACGCGCCTCCTCACCACATCAGGAGACAAACAAGTGCGCCTCATCGGTGAAGACGGCAGCGCCCCCACAGCCCTCGCTGGCAGCACGGAATACATGCAAGCCAGCGCTTCCTCCCGCGATGGACGCTGGGCCGTCGCTGGCGGCGAAGACAGCGTACTGCGCGTCTGGGAAACCAAGGCCGGTGCCACTGTTGGGGTGTTCGCCAAGCCGTAGGCCACCGCGATAGTGGCGCTCACGGCGCCGCCAGTTGCGCCGCTCTTGGATTTACTACTTGCCTGCCGCTTTTCTGCACACTCCGGCGCGTTGACTGACGTAGAGATTCCGCCATGAAATCACGCGCCAAACGCCTGTCCTTCCTTGTCATTGCAGTGTTGCTCATCACTTGCGGCGTTGGCTTTGTGAGCTGCACGCACTTTGAGAAAAATTACGCGCCTACAGCGGTCGGCGTCGTGGAGGTGAAGGCCTTGCCTGCGGCACGAGTGATCGAGACAATGACGACAGACTATCATCAGCAGAGTGACCCGATGTTCATGCGTCTATTCAACTACATCAAAGCCAACGACATCGCGATGACCGTGCCAGTGGAGGGCGAGCTGAAGCCTGGGGTAATGCGTTTCTTTGTCGAAGAGAAGCTCGCGGCGCGTCAGCTCAAAGATAGCGCCGAGGTGAAGGTGCGCGTTCTGCCCGCGAGGAAGGTAGTGGCGTGTGGCGCACGTGGCGGCTATGGCAAGGTGGACACGGATCGCGTGATCGAGAAGCTGCTCGCTTGGCTCAAGGCACATCCCGAAATCAAGACCAGGGGCGAGCCGTATGTAGTGTTCTGGGATGGGCCGTTTATCCCGCCGATGCTGCGCCGGATGGAGGTGCATGTGTTGGTGGACTGAGTCAGAACCTAAGCGGGCGCAAAAAGTGTGATGCACACACGCCTGTCTGACCTATTCCGCTTCTATCCCCCAGTGAAACCCGTGGAGACAGGAGTGTCCGCCTCACACTTTTTGCACTCTCGTCAGAACTTCTCCGGCCTGAGCACGCGCACGTCTGTCTCATAGACGATGACGGCGAAGTGCGGGAACAGTTCCTTACGCGCGTGCTCCATGAGTTCCGTGGCACGGTCTTCGGGGGCGATGATCTGGAACTGGAGATTGCCAGACTCGGGGGTGTCGCCGATGCGCTGGCCCTTGGCACCGCTGCCTTCCACGGGGAAGACGGTGTAGCCATGCACGCCTATTTTTTGCAGTGCGCGTTCGACGGTGGAGCGCGCGAGTTCTTCGATGACGATGGTGACGAGCTTCATAAAGCGTGAGTTATAGACTAATCCACCAGCGGGCAAAGCCGAGATAAAGCGGCAGTCCGAGTGTGATGTTAAAGGGGAAGGTGATGGCGAGCGAGGCGGTGAGGTAGAGCGATGGATTGGCTTCAGGCAACGACAAGCGCATGGCGGCGGGCGCAGCGATGTAGGACGCGCTGGCGGCGAGCGTGCCCATGAGGGCGGTACCACCGATGGAAAGTCCACAGGCCGCGCCGATGCCGGTGCCGATGAACCCATGAATCACGGGCATGATGGTGCCAAAGATGAGCAAGCGCGGGCCGCTCTGGCGAATGTCGGCAAGGCGACGCCCAGCGACGGTGCCGAGTTCCAGCAGGAAGAGCGTGAGCACGCCTTGGAACGGGGTGACAAAGAAGCCCGCAGTGGCTTCGAGCCCCGGTTTGCCCGCGAGGAATCCGGCGGCGAGTGCGCCGAGCAGAAGGAAGATGCTACGGCCAAAGAGCGCCTCGTGAAGTATTTCACGCATGGGCACGCTCGATACACCGGGTGTGCCGAAGCGCTTGCCCAGGAGCACGCCGATCAGGATTGCGGGCGACTCCATCACGGCGAGAAAGGCGCTGGCGTAGGCTTCGGGCGGTTCGCCGAGGGATTTCAGATAGTTGCTCGCCGCGATGAAGGTGACGGCACTCACCGAGCCGTAGTGCGCGGCGATGGCTGCTGCATCCGCAGCGTTGAAGCCGAAGACTTTCTTCAACAATGGGTAACACCACAGTGGAATGAGCGCCCCGAGCAGCACCGCCGCGAGGGCTGGTAGCCACACCTTTGCCATGCCTGCCTCAGCGATGGCGGCGCCGCCTTTGAAGCCGATGGCGACCAGCAAATAGATGGTGAGGGTGACGTAGAGTGTCTCGGGGAATTTGAGATCGCACTTCACCAGGGCAGCGATGACGCCGAGCGCAAAGAACAGAATCGGTGGTGAGAGTAAGTTGGCTTGGATCGCGTGGAGGAAGTCCATCAGTGGGTGGTTAGCTTGGAAGTTTCGCTTTGTGAAAAGGGGATTACATCGCGGTCAGCCTGCGGCTTAGCGATCTCTAATGCGCTTTGCCGGGCGTCCAGTTCAGCGTGTATCTCGGCCATGCTGTTGGTGATGACGCCGATGAAAAGATTCAGCATGATCATAGTCCCAAGTAAGATGAAGCACACGAAGTAGAGCGTGGCCGTCATCGGTGCGTGGGGCGATACAGCCGCGAACAAATCGCTCCAGTTATCCAGCGTCATAATCTGTAACAGTGCTGGCAGCGTGACGTGCAGGGAACCGAAGTGCTGGGCATCATACGCGCCGAAGAGATGGATGCCAGCAAAGCGTAGAGGTAGAACATCAATCCGAGCCGCAGACTCACGTAACCCATGGAGCTGAGGCTTTTGAGAGCGTCGCAATGGCAGCCAGGAGTGGCTGCCATTGCGCTGTTAAATAGCTTAGTTGAAGAAATTCACCTTGCCGGTCTCGATGTCATACATGCCGCCGACGATCTTGATCTGGCCGTCCTTTTCCATCTGGCGGAGGACGGGGCTGTTGTTACGGATATTCGTCATTGTTTTGCTCACGTTGGTTTCGGCGACGCGATCCACGAAAGCGTAATTCTTTGAACTGCGGTCTTCGCCTGTGGCTGATTTGGTAGCGGCGACGGCGGGTTCGATCTTGTCGATCAAGCCAGTGAGGTTGCCGAGTTCTACGTTGTCGCACGCGCCTTTGATCGCGCCGCATTTAGTGTGACCGATGACGGCGATGAGCTTGGCACCGGCGGCCTTGGAGGCGAACTCGAGACTGCCGAGGATGTCGGGGTTGACGATGTTGCCCGCGACTCGTGCATTGAAGACATCGCCAATGCCTTGGTCAAAGATTAGCTCGGTGCTGGTGCGGGAGTCGAGGCAGCTCACCACAGTGGCAAAGGGATACTGGCCCTTGGATGTGTCCTTCACCTGCTGGTGCAGATTGCGATGCACGGTGCTGCCCGCGACGAAGCGTGCGTTGCCAGCCTTTAGTTTATCAAACGCTTGCTGCGGCGTGGTTGCGGCTTGTGCTTCCTTTGTCATGGTGGGTGCCGTCTGGCAACTTGTGAGCGCGAGGGCGAACATGGCGAGGGCGGAGAGGATGATGGGACGTACTTTCATGGTTGTGTGTCTTGGGTTGGTTGGTGTTTGTGTTCTTTGGATTCCGATCCGTAAATCGAAAAGTTTTAGAAGGCACTGCTGGAAGGCAGTGCGTCGGGCTTCGTCGTTTTTGGCCACAGTAGCGAGGCGACGACGGAGCTGGCAAGGATCAGCACGATGACGCCCAGCGACAGGTGGGTGTCAATCTTCCATGCAGTGTGGCCGAGCAGCATTTTCACACCGACAAAGGTGAGCACCACGCCGAGGCCGAGCTTGAGGTAGTGGAACTTGTCCATCACGCCAGCGAGGGCGAAGTAGAGCGAGCGCAGGCCGAGGATGGCGAAAACGTTCGAGGTATAGACGATGAACGGATCGTTGGTCACGGCGAAGATTGCCGGGATGGAATCGACGGCGAAGATCACGTCCGAGACCTCGACGAGCAGCAGCAGCACGAACAGCGGCGTCGCGTGGCGAAGGCCGTTCTCACGGACGAAGAACTTGCCCTCGCGGTAGTCGCTGGTGACGGGCATGAGCTTCTTGAACCAGCGCACCACTGGGTTGTTCTCGGGATGGAATTCCTCTTCCTTTTTGAAGATCATCTTCAGCCCGGTGATGATGAGGAAGACTCCAAAGATGTAGATGATCCAGATGAACTTGGTGATCAAGGCAGCGCCCACGCCTATCATGATCGCACGCATCACCAGTGCGCCGAGGATGCCCCAGAAGAGCACCTTGTGCTGATGCTTCGCAGGTACCGAAAAGTAGCTAAATAGAAGGGCAAAGACAAACACGTTGTCCACGCTGAGTGACTTCTCGATCACATAACCAGTGAGGAACTGAATGCCCATCTCAGAGCCGCCGTAGTGCCAGACGCCGAGATTAAAGAGCATCGCTAGCGTGACCCACACGACAGTCCACGCCATGGATTCGTTGAAGGTGACGGCATGAGCTTTGCGATGAAACACGCCGAGATCGAGCGCGAGCATGAAGAGCACACCGAGATTGAAAGCGATCCAGAGCCAGAGGGGGGCAGTCATTAATGATGAAGTAACGAAGTCAAAAAGTGGTTTATGTGACGGTGCGCCTGCGGAGAATCAGCGTCTGCAGGGGCACCGTGCGCGTGAGGTGCTTTCTAACCGTGTGCCCGCGCGAATGTGGGGCGTGGCCCGTGGTTGACGCACTGCCGCTTGCGCTGGCGGTGTAGCCAAGTCTCGCGGACCACTTTACTAAGTTTCCGCCAAGCGGCCTCCACGGTATAGCCCGTGGCTGCGACGCGAATGTCGGGTCCCGGTACAGCGAGATGCACGCTGGCTTCGATCTGGTCACTGCCCTCCGAGGGCTTGCTGATGAGGATTTCGGCTTGATCGAAAGGGATCTCTTTCGCAAGGGGGTCTAGTTCACGCTGGATGAGCAGACGATGTTTAAAATTATCGGCGAGGCCATGGAATTGTAGTTTGAGTTTCATGTTGTGGAGTGTGGCGGAGTTTGTTCCGGCACTTACTCACTTTGCTCCATGCGGCTCACAAGACGATGACCTGGGCACGAAATGCCCCTTCGGGAAAAGCGAAGACGCAGATGCATGATGGGTCCAGGCGCTCTATCACTGCGTGCATGACTTCATTGAATTTTCTTCATCTGCGCAGCTTCTGGATGACCGCCACGGCTGGCAACCTGCGCGTTGCCTCGGAGCGCTGGCATGTGTCTCAGCCTTCGCTGTCTGAGCAGATCAAGCAGCTAGAGCAATCGCTCGGCCAGGAGTTGTTTCGCAAGGTCAGCGGCAGACTGGTGCTCACGGAAGCAGGCAGGCGCGCCTTTGAATATGCTGAGGAAATTTTCACTTTGGGTAGGGAGCTGACAGAGTCGCTCATGCCCACTCCGCAGGCACGGCCACTGAGCATCGTCGTCGGTGTCACGGACTCGATGCCGAAGCTGCTGGCATGGTCTTTCATGCGGCCCGCATTGCACATTGATCGTCCGGTGCGGCTTGTTTGTCACGAGAGCAAGGCCACCGATCTGCTCGCGCAACTCACCGCCTATAGACTCGATGTTGTGCTTAGTGACGAGCCTGCTCCCAGCCACTCCAGTCTGCCGGTCTTCGCGCAACCGATGGCGGATAGCAGTGTCTCCTTTCTGGGCGTGCCTGCTTTGGCGAAGAAGCTTCGCAAGACCTTTCCGCGCTCGCTTATGGATGCGCCCGTACTCATGCCAGCGCTAGGTACCGCGATGCGCACCGCTTTGGATAAGTGGCTGCACGACCACGGGCTGACACCGCGCATTGTGGTTGAGTGTGAAGACAGCGCCATGTTGAAAGCCGCCGCGCTGGATGCTCTCGGCCTAGTGCCTGTGCCCACCATCGAGGTGGATGACGTGAGGCAGCGCTACGGTTTTGACCTGGCTGGCGAGGCAACGGACTGCCAGATGCACTACTTCGCTATCACCGCTGTGCGCAAGGTTACGAACCCGGCGATTAGCGCGATCCTTCGGCGCAAGGCTTGAGAAGATGCAACGCGGACTTCGTGGGGTGCGGGTTTCATGTCAATGTATCGCTTCACGCCAAGGATAGCATCATGGGATGATAGTGAAACGATTTCGATGGCTATCGTCTCACGGTTCACTGAACCGCACGCGGAAAAATTGTTTCGGCACCGATAAGGGCACGGTGAGCGTGCGCAGCGTGTTAGTTGCGGGAAACATGGGCGCATTCCCCATGGCATCCCACGTCTGCCATTGATTTAAATCCGAACTTACTTCGACGATGGCGGAGCGATTCGCAGGATGCAGGAATTGTATCTGCAAGGTGCCGCCACTCGCTTGCATTGCGCCGTATTGCCAGCCGCTGTTGGCTGCATTGGGGTTGGTGCCCGTCATGTACTCCAGCTCATTGGTGCGACCATCGTGGTCTGGGTCAGCACTTGCGCTGCCGATGGGCGGTGATTGGGCGGCGAGCCATTGCGTGAAGCTTTGTCGCGTGGTCAGCGAGGCGATCCAGTCGGTGACGAGTTGCTCGTTTACCAAATCGCGTTCGTTGGTGCCGAGTGGCGGCATTCGTGCGATGCCATTGCCTTGCTGGCGCTTCAACAACATCGAGTGCGTGGCATCGCCGGGCACGGCAAAGCGATTGGCCGTATCGCCAGCGTCGTTGATGAGTAAGCCGTTGATCAAGTTCGCCGCGTCGGTCTTGGTTGTGTAGCGAGCGTCCCAACTGCCCTGCGATGCTCCACCGGGTTGGTGACATTGCACACAATTCACCGCGAGGTAGGAGCGCACGCGCCATTCCAAAGATTGCGTGGTGTCTGTCGCCGGAGCGAAGGCCGGAAGGGTATTAACCCCCGTCGCAGGGGCGGCGAAGTAACCCGCATTGCTGAGGGCTTGAAGCTGATTCTGCGGCGCACCGATGAAGGTGTGCATACGATTCAGTTGTGGCGTGTTGAAGCTAAGGGCGTGGCCAGCGATGCCTGAGTGGCAGGTGAGGCATTCACCACGGCTGGGATAGCGCCACGTCTGGGCTGGGCTGCCGCTCGGTATGGCTTCGCTCAAGCCAGTCTCCGCGACGAGATCGGCATCACTTTGGTCGGTGCGCCACTTGTAGCTAAGGCCATAAACATGGCTGGCCGTCTTTACCAGGAAGCGCGTTTCCAGTTTGCGCTTTGTGGCTGCAACACCGCGTGTGGTTTCAATGTCGAAGTGTTTGATCCACACCATGCCCGTGGGAAATGACCAAGGGCTGCTGGCGTTGAACGTCATCGTGTCCGTTGTGTTCTTGATGCTGAACCAGCGGCTTTTGCTCGCGTAGTCGCTCCAGAAATGCACGTTGGGCTCATAGGACACGATGCCTGTGTTGGGCGTGAGGGTGCTGAGGTTTGAGAAAGCACCTGTTGCCGATAACGTCGCAGGCGGTGCCGTGCCTGTGGTGCCACTGCGCGTGAGCTTATAAATCGTGCCCCCGAGCCCGCAAAGTAAAGGCTCGCCGTTGCGCGGATCGGTGCCGAAATCGACAATCTGGGCGCGCGTCGCGATATACTGGACGCCCCATGTGCCTGGCGTGGTTTCCGTGAGCGCCGCGATGATGCCGCCGCCGCCGAAGATGTCGCAGAACAAGTATTTGCCCTGCAACTCGGTGAGTTGATTGCCACGGTACACGATGCCGCCGCACACCGAGGCTCCGTAGATGGTGCCGCCCGCAGCATTGTCGCTCACATACTCGAAGATGGGGTCGATGGGATTGAAGCCCGTCGCGGGCGGCGCATTCGTATTGCCAGCCGTGTTGTCTGGGAAGCGCGGCGGCACGG
This sequence comes from Verrucomicrobiota bacterium, assembly GCA_031411235.1. Classification (GTDB taxonomy): domain Bacteria; phylum Verrucomicrobiota; class Verrucomicrobiia; order Verrucomicrobiales; family Verrucomicrobiaceae; genus JANOAR01. The sequence goes on from JANOAR010000318.1 coordinate 8,533, forward strand.
TGGCTGACTGATAGTACGCATGAGTGCCCTCGCGCCAGCTCCAGCCATAGTCGCCGCCTTTGACCACAATATCGACTTCCTCCCAATCAAGCTGCCCCACATCGCCGAGAAAGAGGCGGCCCGTGACGGGATCAATGGTGAAGCGAAAAGGATTCCGAAAACCCGTGGCATAGATTTCCGTGCGCACCGTCGTGGGACTAATGGTCTGCCCATGCCAACTGGTGAAGCCGATGAAGGGATTGTCCGCAGGCACTTTATAAGTTCCTGCATGGACGGCTGACGTGATCGTCCCCGGCTGTGAATGGGCATTGGGCGTTAGGTTTGCCGGGGCGTTGTCCACATCGAGACGCAGCATCTGGCCCCAGAAATCTTTGTTGATGAAACGCGCGTTATTGAAGGAATCGCCGCCACCGCCCTCGTCGCCCAGAGATAGATAAAGATAACCATCGGCACCGAAGGCTAAGTCGCCGCCGTTGTGGTTGATCGCCTGATCGTAAATCGTCAGCAATGGCGTCATCGTCGCGGGATCGGCACTCGCCGCTGTATAATAACTGCCCGCTGAGCCCGTCGCCTGGAAGCGTGCTAGGCGTTGGTACAACTGCCCGCTGATGGTGACGCTGAACCACATGTAGAAATAGCCATTCTGATTGTAGTTTGGATGAAACACCAAACTCAGCAGTCCATTTTCATCCGCAAAAGGTAAAGGCGTTCCCTGATTGGTTAAGTAAGTGGCGAGATCCATGAACGTCGCTTGAGAAGGCGTCGGAGCGCTCAAGTTATTCACCACACGCACGATGCCTGCACGCTGGGCGACGTAGAGCCGATTCGTTTCACCCGGAGGAAATGCCGTACACATTGGATTGGTGAAACCCATGCCGCCGCCGCTCGCAAAGGGGATCGCATTGATCGTTGTGTAGCCCGTCGCTGTTGGCAATTCCGTCGGCAAATTCAGCGTCGTGTTTGCCTGCCGCACGAGCTGCGCCTGCACCTGTGGTACGCAGAGCAACCCGCCAAAGAGGCTGGTGAGCCAAAGCGTTTTAAAAAATAGAAGAACGGTACGCATCTCGGCAGGTGTGGCTAAAGAAGAGTTTCACTCAGTTGAGATTCTGCATAGTTAAATTCGTTTCATCATCACCATGCGCAGCTCAAAACCACTCGTCGGCATCATTGACTGGATCAGTTCACCCCAGGGCGATCCTGACTCAAAAATCGAGCGCACCATCATCGGCGATGCTGCCGAGGTGAAGCGCTTTCTCATCGAGAGCGACGCGGATTTCACCGATGAGATCGCCAGCGCTAGTGCCATGATTATCTGGCATAACGCCCCCATCCGAGCGGGAGGCATCGCACGGTTGAAGCAGTGCCGGGCCTTGATTCGCAATGGCGTAGGCTTTGATTCTGTGGACATCGACGCGGCTCGCCAGCATGGCATCGCCGTCTGTAACGTCCCCGACTACGGCACCGAGGAGGTGGCGGATCATGCCATCGCTCTGACGTTGGCCTTGTGCCGTCAGCTTTTTCCACTGCATCAAGAGGCCCAACAACTCGGCTGGCTCATTCGCGTTGAGCCGAAACTGCGTCGCTTGCGCGAGCTTACCTTTGGCCTTGTTGGGCTGGGCCTTATCGGCACCGCCACTGCGCTGCGGGCCAAGGCACTGGGCTTCAAGGTCATCTTCCACGACCCCTATCTCGCCAATGGCGTGGACAAGGCGCTGGGCCTCACTCGCGTTCGCAGTCTCGATGAACTGCTGGTGCAGTGTGACGTGCTCTCACTGCATTGCCCGCTCAGTCCCGCGACGCATCATCTGATCGCGGAACGTGAATTGGCGTTGCTCAAACCGAGCGCCTTCGTGGTGAATACCGCGCGTGGGGCCGTCATTAAAAAGACCGCCATCCTGGCTGCGTTGCGCGAAGGCCGCCTCGCGGGAGCAGGGCTGGATGTCGTCGAAGACGAACCCCTCAAGACCCCTGAAGAGGCAGCGACACCGAACTTGATCGTCACCTGCCATGCTGCCTTTTGCAGTGTCGAATCGAAGCAGGAAATGCGCACTACCTCGGCCCGCATCGCGCTCGCCGCCGTGCTGGGCAAACCGCTGGAGAATGTGGTCAACGGTGTCGTTTGATCTGCGCCAGCGTCATTATTTGCACCGCCATGTATTCCCCCAATCACTTCCAAGTCGATGACCCCGCCCTGCTCGCCGCCTTCATGCAGCGGCACAGCTTTGCCACCATCGTGACGCATGATGGCCATTGTCCGCACGCCACGCACATGCCCGTGCTGCATGAGCCGGGCAGGGGAGCTCATGGCACGCTGGTCTCGCACATGGCGCGGGCGAATCCGCAATGGCAGCATTTTGAAAACGGCCAGGAGGTGCTCGTCATCTTCACAGGGCCGCACGCCTACGTTTCGCCCGCATGGTATGCCACCGCGCCCGCCGTGCCGACGTGGAACTACACCGCCGTCCATGCCTATGGCATCCCGCGCATCGTCACGGATCACGAGCGCTTTGCGCAGATGCTGCATGATTTGATCGAGCGCTACGAAGCGGATCGCCCCAACCGCTGGCACGGCGAAATGCCTGATGCCTTTCGGGATCGTCTCATGCACGGCATCGTCGGTATTGAAATCGAGATCACCCGGCTCGAAGGCAAATTCAAACTCAGCCAGAACCGCCCCGACGATGCGCCGGGTGTTATCGCTGCGCTCGCTGCCAGCGAGGATCAAATAGACCGCGAAGTGGCGGCGATGATGCAGCAAGCGATAATGAAACCATCTGTGTAGTGAGGCGATAGATCACTGGCTATGCTTTTTCGATCAGGAAGATTGAGGACAGCGGCATTTTCTGATCCCATCTTCCCGTCGTTATTTTTGTCCCAATCTCATGAAATACATCGCTCTCTCCACCTTGGCACTCAGCCTTACATTGCAGGCGCAAACCACGCCACCACTGCGGCCCGCACCCATCATCTCGCCCGAAGTGCAGGCAGGCAGTGTCACCTTCCGCCTGAAAGCGCCTGATGCTAAAAGTGTGTCCGTGCGCGGACAGTGGTCGAAGCAGCCGCTGAGCCTCACGCGCGGCGAAGAAGGCATCTGGTCGGCCAGGGCGAGTGACATCCCGACGGGCGTGTGGGAATACAGCCTCGCTGTCGATGGCGTGAGCATGATCGACCCAGGTAACTCCGCGCTAAAGCCGATGCGCGAGCCACGCACCAGCATCCTGCATCTCCCCAGCACACCGCCTGCGCTGTGGGACTTCCAGGACGTGCCGCATGGCACCGTGCATCAGCACAGCTATCTCTCGAAGACGCTAGGTCGTGCGCGTGAGCTGCGCGTCTATACGCCACCCGGTTATGAAGCAGCCACGGCGGAAAAGTATCCGCTACTCGTGCTCCAGCATGGCTCGGGGGATAACCATGAAACCTGGGTCGCCCATGGCAAAGCGCACTGGATTCTCGATAGCCTCATCGCCACCGGCAAAGCCAAGCCGATGATCATCGTGATGATCGATGGGCACCCGCTCGGCAGCATCCGCTACAATGATCCCGCCAAGCGCGGTGATGCCATGGATGCCTTCCGCCGCGAGCTTTTGCAGGACGCCCTCCCACTCGTGGAGAAAACCTATCGCGTAGCAAAAGAAGCCGCCCAACGCGGCATCGTCGGCCTCAGCATGGGCGGTGGGCAATCCCTCACCGTGGGCCTCGGGAACCTCGACACATTCGCTTGGGTCGGAGCCTTTAGCGCCGCGCCAGCCGATGAGGCCATCACTCAAAAAATCCTCGCCGACGCCGCAGGCACGAATGCAAAGCTGCGCCTGCTCTGGATCGGCTGTGGGAAGGATGACTTCCTTTTGAAGATCAATGAAGACTTCATCAGCAAGCTCAAAGCTGGCGGCATTAAACACGACTGGCGACTCACCGAAGGCGGCCACTCCTGGCCCATCTGGCGCGGTTACCTCGCCGAGTTCCTGCCGCTGCTCTTCAAATAACGCACTCCCCTGCCATGCCACGCTTCTTGATCCTCGCCGCCCTCATTCTCACCTGCGGTATTTCGTCATGGGCCGCCGAGTCGCCGCGCATCCTCATCATCGTCGGACCCACGAATCATCCGCCCGGCACGCACGAAGTCGCCGCAGGTGGGCGCGTGCTGAAACACTGCCTCGAAAACATGACCAACCTCCCCGGTATCAAGGCGGATCTCGTCGAAGCATGGCCGGACAAAGCCTTGCGTGATGCCGCCTCGACCGTGGTCTTCATCGGCGATACCTTTCCCGCGAACCGCCTGCCCAATCCTGCGCAAAACCTCGCTGATCTCGATGCGATGATGCAGCGCGGCTGCGGCATCGTGTGCGTGCATTACGCCACTGGCCTGCTCGGTGAGGATGTCACGCCGGAGGGTGATCATCCGCTGCTGCGCTGGATGGGAGGCTACTTTGCCAACTGCTCTTGCCCGCATCATGAATCCTTCGCGCGGATCTTCCCCGCTGCCGTCATCACACCCGCCGCAGCGCAGCACCCGATCTCCCAGGGTTGGCAGGAATTCACCGTGCATGACGAGCCTTACATCAACAACTACTTCGGCCAAGGTGAAAACAAACTCGCGCCAAACGTCACCGCACTCGCCACCTCCATGCTGCCGCCGGATGCGCCGAAGCGGGAGACCGTCTCCTGGTGCATCGAGCGCGCGGATCGTGGGCGCGGCTTCGCCATTGTCATGCCGCATTTCTACCGGAACTGGAAGCACGAAGACCTCCGCCGCTGCATCCTCAACGGCATCGTCTGGACGGCGAAGCTGGACGTGCCGCCCGGCGGCGTGCAGACCACGCTCCCTGACCTGCGCACCTTCAGTCCCGCCGCCATGGAGCCACAGCCACGAGCGCCCAAGCCAAAAGCCACCAGCTACACCCCGCCGCTGCCCACGCTGGAGGTGGCCGTGGCACAGCTAGACTGGCGTGATGCCGCGCGTGAGCGTGACGTGCCCGTGAAGCTCTATTTCCCCAAGGATGGCGCGGGGCCGTTCCCCATCGTGCTCTTCTCGCATGGCCTCGGCGGCTCGCGGGAGAACTATGAGTATCTCGGGCGGCACTGGGCCGGGTGCGGCTATGTGAGCGTCCACATGCAGCACCTCGGCAGTGATGAAGGCGTGTGGAAAGATGTGCCACAGGCCCAGCGAGCCAAGGCATTGCAAAAGTCCGCCATGACGCTCTCGAACGCCACGAACCGTCCGCTCGATGGCAGGTTCGTGATTGATCAACTGGTGAAGCTGAATGCCGATGAAACCTCACCCCTGAAAGGCCGGCTCGATGTGAAGTCCATAGCCATCGCTGGGCATTCCTTTGGCGGCTACACCACACTCGCGCTTGCAGGCCAGACCTTCGTTTTGCCGCTCGGCATCACGCGGCGCTTCGATGATCCACGCCTCAAGGCCGCCATCCAAATGAGCGCGCCCGTGCCCATGAAGCGTGATCAGTTAGACACCGTCTTCGGCAGCATCACGATCCCCCTCATGCACATGACAGGCACGAAGGACTTTGTGGAAATCCTGCCGCAAACCACCGCCGCAGATCGCCGTCTTCCCTACGATCACATGAGCCAGTCAGAGACCTGCCTCGTCATCTTCAATGACGGTGATCACATGATCTTCTCCGGTCGCGAGCGCACAGCCGCCACTCCAGAAAAACTGTCCCAGGACGCCGCCTTTCAAAAACTCATCTGCACCGGTGCCACCGCCTTTTGTGATGCCTATCTCAAAGGCAATGCCAGCGCGAAGCAATGGCTGCTCGATGGCGGCTACGCGAAGCTTCTCGCCAAACAAGCCACCTTTGAGCACAAGGCTCCAAACCCCAAAGCCAAGGAGTGAGGATACAAATAACGTCGATGCACTGGATACCACGCCTCGCTTCCTTGGATGACGCATCCGAGCTGGAGGCACTCATCGCGCTGTCGGTGCGCACGCTCCAGGCACCCTATTACTCCGTTGCTCAGATGGCAGCGGCCATGGGGCCAGTCTTTGGTGTGGATCGGCAGTTGATCCGTGATGGCACGTATTATGTCGTCGAGCATGAGGGTACGCTCATCGGCTGCGGTGGCTGGAGTCGGCGCAGCTCCCTCTTCGGTGCGGACAGCGCACGCACTGGTGAGGATGCCATGCTTGATCCTGCCACTGATCCTGCACGCATTCGTGCCTTCTTTATTCATCCAGACTGGGCACGCCAGGGCATCGGTCGTGCCATCCTCACAGCATGTGAATCCGCCATCATCGCCGCAGGATTTCCGCGTGCGGAACTCGTGGCCACACTCGCGGGAGAGCCGCTCTATCGCGTCTGTGGTTACAGCGAGATAGAGCGCTACGAGATTCCCATGAGCGATGGCTTGAGCCTGCCCGCAGTGCGCATGAAAAGGCAGCTCGTTCCATGAATCCCAGTCTTCGCTAAGCCACCAAGTTCCGTTTCCAAGCCATGAACAAGATCACCTTTTTCCTCTCCCTCATCGCGCTCACCTCCGCTCAAGCAGCCTCGCCCGACATCGTTGTCTATTCCGGTGTTCCGTGTGGCATCGCTGCTTCCATCACCGCCGCGCGTGAAGGCGCGAAGGTCGTGCTCATCGAGCCGATGAAGCATGTGGGCGGGCTGAGCACTAGCGGCATCAACACCGCTGAGAGCGAGCACATGCTGAAGTGGACGATTGGTGGGTTTGCGGATGAGTTTTATCGGCGGCTGGGGGCGCACTACAAGACCGGCGGGCCGGAGTATTTCTTCGAGTCGAGCGTCGCGGAGAAGGTGTATCTCGACATGCTCAAGGAAGCGGGCGTGGAGGTTCATTACGGCGCGAGTGTGGACACGGTGACGAAGGACGGCGCGAAGATCACGGGCATTACTTTGACCGATGGCACGAAGCTCACGGCAAAGGTGTTCGTCGATGCCAGCTACGAGGGCGATCTCATGGCACGCGCGGGCGTGAAGTATGCGGTGGGTCGCGAATCGAAGGCCGAGTTTGGCGAGGATGCGGCGGGTATTCGTTTCGACAAAACACCGCGCAAGGCCCGCACGGTGGATGCACAGGGCAAGCTGCTGCCCGGCATCAGCGCTTGGGCGAAAGACCTGAAGGAAGGCGAAGCGCATCGGGCACCGATGAACTACAACTTCCGCCTCACAGTCGCGAAAGACCCGCAGCTGCAAGTGCCCATCCCCGCGCCGAAGCACTACGACGCCATGCGCTACTCGTTGCTCGGCGATTGGCTGCGCGATCAGTTGGCGAAAAAGAAACCCGTGAAGCTCGGCGATATCATCGACCTCTACGCGCGGCGGAACGGCAAGTATGAGATGAATAACAAGCAGTCCGCGATCTTCTCGCTCGGTCACTTTGGCGGTCAGTTCGACTGGCCCGATGCCAGCTACGAGCAACGCGCCCGCATCTATGAGGGCCACATGGACTACACGCTTGGCCTGCTGCACTTCCTCGCCAACGACGACGCCGTGCCTGCGAATGTACAGGCGGAAATGAAGACGCTGGGCCTTCACAAGGATGAGTTCGCCGACAACGGCCACCTGCCTTACCAGCTCTACGTCCGCGAAGCCCGACGCATGAGAGGCGCGTATGTCATGACGCAGCACGATGTGCAGACCGACCTCCGCAAGCCCGACAGCATCGGCATGAGCAGTCACTTCATCGACTGCCACCATGTGCAGCGTGTCGCCTTGAACGAAGACGAGTTCGTCAACGAAGGCCGCATTTGGCGTATGGGCTACGCGAATCAGATCGCGTATCGCGCCCTCACGCCCAAGCCCGCCGAATGCACCAATCTCCTCGTCCCTGGAGCCGCCAGCTATACGCACGTTGCCTTCTGCACGCTGCGCCTGGAAAGCGTCTGGATGATCACCGGCCACGCCGCTGGCCTCGCCGCCGCGATGGCTGTGAATGACGAAAGCGATGTCCAAAATGTGAATATCGCAGCCTTGCAGGACAAACTCCGTGCGCAAAAGCAAGTCGTCGATTTCATCCCCGGCCAACCCGAGAAGTGTGAGCACTTGAACGGGCCACCTGAGTTTTAAGAGAAACAGCTCTCATCCAGCAGACGCTTGGAGAGCGAGGTTGACATCAAATTGATGGGGCGGGATAATCTCCAGCATGACAAAGACACAAATCCAAGTGCCCGAAGAACTTATTCAGGAACTCCGCACCTTTGCCAAGCAGCGGGAATGGTCTCTCGCTGAGACTTTTCGTCGTGGAGCCGAGCTGCTGCTTCAGGTGTATCCTGAGACAAGCACCAAGACACCGATGGCCTGGACGCCCCCGACCTCCAACCGCGTCGGTTGGAAAGGCCTCAGTGCTGAGGAACTCCGCGCCGCCGCCTTCGCCGATAGCGATCCGCATCTGGCCTGAAGGCATCCATCCCCTGACTGCTCATGCTCTCCATCGACACGAATCTCCTGCTCTACTGCTACAGCGAGGCCTCACCGCACCACGCCGCCGCGCGCCAATTCATCGAATCCGTGTCCGACCGCGACGATGTCGCGCTCAGTGAGTTTGTGCTTACCGAGTTCTATTTGCTGCTGCGCAATCCCGCCGTCCTCACTCAGCCGCTGAACGCTCCCGAAGCCGTCGCTGTCATCCAAAGCTACCGTCAGCATCCCCGTTGGAAAATTCTCGGCTTCCCACCTACCAGCCGTGAACTCCACGCCGAACTATGGCAACAAGCCGCCGCCCCCGACTTCGCCCGCCGCCGCATCTACGACACTCGCACCGCCCTCAGCCTCCGTGCCTTCGGCGTCACCGACTTCGCTACCGCGAACGAGAAGGATTTTCAGGGTTTTGGTTTTGGGAAGGTGTGGAATCCGACGAAACGCTAACCCACCTGACCAATGCAGAATCCAAAAGTATTCATTTCCTATAGTTGGTCGTCTCCGAGCTACAAAGAGTTGGTGCTCGATATAGCAGATCGTCTGATCAAAGAAGACAAAGTCGAGGTGATCATCGACGAGTATGACCTCAAAGGAGGCCAAGATGTGGTGGCTTTCATGGAGCAACTGCGCACGGATGGGTCCATAACCCATGTGCTAGTCCTGAGCGATGCCTCATACGCTGCTAAGGCAGACACTCGAAAGCGTGGAGTAGGCACAGAAGCGCAAATCATCTCCCCAGAGGTTTACAATGACATTGGTCAAACGCGTGTGGTGCCAGTAATGATGGAAAGAACACCCGAAGGTGCCCCATGCTTGCCAACTTTTCTCAGATCACGCCTGTATTTCGACTTCTCATCTGAAGAAGCAATGCACCGGGACTGGGAGAAGCTTGGCAGACATCTTTGGGGTAAGCCGATTCGGACGAAGCCAGATCTTGGCGAAGCTCCAAAATATCTGAGCGATACGAGTGGTGGCAGCTTTGTTGGCCTAAAACGAACCTGGCAATCCCTTCGCCTGGCCTTATCGGAAGGAAAGCCAAGCATGGCCGTTCTGCGCGAAGAATTGCTTGATGTATTTGAGACAGAAATCACTACGGCATCCTCTCCCATAACAAATGTGGATGAATCCCAAGAGGATGTGATGACTCAGTGGGAGCGCTGCTTGAAGCTCCAAGTCGAAGCCAGAGATATCCTATTAGATTGGGCTTTGATGGAGGTCAGAATTGACGCAGACCGGGCAACAGACAAATGTCTGATTCCATTGCTGGAACGAGTCAATGCCATTGCTGGATTTTCGGACAATGCGTCGTCCTCTGCGCCTGTATTTAGAGACGCTATGGCGATTCTCGGCTATGAGATGGCGTTATATGTGACCGCGTGTCTAATAGAAGTCGATGCCCCACTATCTCTGAGACATCTGCTGCAATATCCATTCCCAGATCGAGAAGCATATAGAGACACGCTTCACACTGGGCTCTCTGAGTTTTGCCACTATTCTAGGATTATGTCCTCTTGGAATGAGAAGCAAAAGCAGCAATGGATTTCACCGATCGCTCACCGCATGTTTGATCGTTGCACACATTCAAAGATAGGTAAGGATAAGCTCATCGAAGCGGAGGCAGTAATTTTCTTGTTTAACTTGCTGAACCGAACACGCTGGTATCCATACACTGCTGTTTATTCATCCAGAGGCTCCCGATTTCCATGGTTTCTTAAAGCAAAAGTGGCAAAATCACCCGATAGACTTGCGCTTTTGACAGGCCTAAAGGACTGGTTCGAGGTTCAGGAGAAATTCGTGAAAGCTTTTCAAGAAGCTACCCACAGCTCACGCTACGAGGTCTTTAATCACGGTCAAGGCGACTACATTGAACGTATGTCGATGAATACAATCTAGTAACGATAGTGATGCGCACTTTATCTATTGTCACCATCATATTTTTGCTCGCGTTATTCGCCGCTCAATCACAAGCCGCGCCGATTGAAACCGACCTGTGCATCTACGGCGGCACGAGTGCAGGGGTGGTCGCGGCGGTGCAGGCGGCGAAGATGGGGAAGCGGGTGGTGCTGGTGGAGGCTGGGAAGCATCTCGGTGGTATGAGTGTGGAGGGGCTGGGCGGGACGGATATTGATAACCATGCGGAGTTTCAAAACAGTCCGGCGGTGGGTGGGCTGGCGCTGGAGTTTTATCGGCGCTTGAGTGCGCACTATGGCAGAGAGAAGGCCTTTGATGAGATGGTGCGCAGTCGCACGAAGCGTAGCGGGCTGTGGAGCTTCGAGCCGCATGTGGCGGAGTCGGTGTTTGAGGCGTGGGTGAAGGAAAGCAGTGTCACGGTGTTGCGCGGTCATCGGCTGAAGGAGCGCGATGGCGTGACGAGGGACAGTGCTCGCATCACGGCGCTGCATTTTGAAAACGGAGCCGAGGTGCAGGCGAAGGTGTTCATCGACGCGACTTATGAGGGCGATTTGCTGGCGTTTGCGGGTATCAGCTTTGCTGTCGGGCGCGAGGGCAATGCGAAGTATGGCGAGACGAAGAACGGCATCCGCACGGACACGAGGCACGGGCAGTTCGACAAGCGTATTGATCCCTATCGCGTGCCGGGCGATGCGACGAGCGGTGTGGTATTTGGTGTTCAGGATGCGGCGCTTGGCGCTCAAGGCGAGGCCGATGAGAGCATCCAGGGCTTTTGCTTTCGCCTGTGCCTGACGAAGAATCCCGCCAATCGCATCGCCATCGAAAAGCCTGCGAGCTATGACGCGGCGCACTATGAATTGCATCGTCGCTACATCGCCGCAGGTGGGGTGATCTCAGCGCCCGGTTATGGCGTGCCGAATGGCAAGACAGATCCTGGCTCATGGCATCATCTCGCGGGGAACTTCACCGGCTGGAATCATCGCTATCCTATCGCCAGCTATACAGAGCGTGAGCAGATGCTGCGCACGAGCCGCGACTACATCCAGGGTGTGTATTGGTTCATGGCGCACGATGAGGCGGTGCCTGTGAAGCAGCGTGAGGCATGGGCCTCGTGGGGCCTGTGCAAAGACGAGTTCACCGACAATGACGGCTGGCCGCGTGCCTTTTATGTCCGCAATGGTCGGCGCATGGTGAGCGACTTCGTTTTGACCGAAGCTCATGTGCGCAAAGCGAAGCCCGAGCCCATCGAAGACAGTGTGGGCCTCATCTGGTGGCCGCCTGATTTGCATCACGCTCGGCGCATCGCGAAAGAGGGCCGTGTGTGGAATGAAGGCGCGGTGTTCGACGAATCCAAAGACGTGGACTGGATTCCCTGCGGCATCCCGTATCGCAGCCTCGTGCCGAAAGCCTCGGAATGCGTGAACCTGCTCACGCCGACGTGCCCGTCATCAAGCTACGTCGCGTATGGCGCGTATCGTATTGAGTTCACGTTCATGATTGCTGCCCAGTCTGCTGCCACGGCTGCGGTGATGGCGATTGATGGTGATCTCCGCGTGCAGGACGTGCCTTACGCGAAGTTGCGTGTGGCATTGCATCAAGACGGGCAGGTGCTCGCGATCCCACCAGCGTTATGAATCCGACCCTCAGCCAAGCAACGATCCGAGATATTTCCCATGTGATGGATCTGGTGAAGGATTGCGTGGCGGCGATGCGAGCTGCTGGCATCGAGCAATGGGATGAGATCTATCCGAATGCCGAAAGCATCGCCCGCGACATCGCGGCAGGCACGCTGCATGTTTTCTGTGATAGCGGCACCATCATCGCCTGCATCACCGTGGATCAAACTCACGATCCACTCTGGCAGGCCATGCGCTGGAGCCTCGGCAGTGAGCCTGCGGCTGCGGTGCATCGGCTCATGGTGCATCCGAGTCAGCAGGGCCGAGGCCTCGCCAAGCAACTGATGCAGCACGCCGAAGCTCTTGCTCTTGGGCAAGGCTGCCGCAGCATCCGGCTGGATACCTTTCTGCAAAACCCCGCCGCCATGGCCCTGTATCCACGCCTCGGCTATCAGCCCACGGGCATCGCCATGATGCGCAAAGGCGAGTTCGCTGGTTTTGAAAAACTACTGAGACTTCCCGATGGCTGGCCGCAGTCGACGCCTATCACACTGACAGGAAGACACATCACGCTTACGCCTGTCGATCCCGAGGCCGATGCCGCAGAGTTGTTTGCCGGATCGCATGAAGCAGACAGCATCGAGGCCATATGGCGCTACATGCCGTGCGGCCCCTTTGCCGATGCAGCGGCCATGAGTGACTGGCTGCGAGATCGTGCCGCACAGCCAGACATGATCCCTTTCACCGTCACGGACAATGCCACGGGTCGGCGCATCGGCAGCACCTCGCTCATGCGCATCACCCCCGCGCATGGCACCGCCGAGCTGGGCTACATCTGGTATGAGCCCGCCGCGCAACGCACGAGGGCGAACACCGAGGCCGCCTATCTGCTGCTCCAGCACTGCTTTCGCAATCTCTGCTACCGACGCATGGAGTGGAAGTGTGATGCCCTAAACGAACGCAGCCGTGCCGCAGCCCTGCGGCTAGGCTTCACCTTTGAAGGCATCTTCCGCCAGCATCTCGTGGTGAAGGGGCGCAACCGCGACACCGCCTGGTTCGCCATGCTCGACCACGAATGGCCGCCACGCGCCGCTGCGATGGAGCAGTGGCTTTATCAAGAGGGCGGTTCGCTCCTCCCTCTGCCTTCTCTAAGAATGACGGCCAACGGCCTCGCACAGTAGCTCCCGAAAGGCCGCAGCGCTGGGCGAGGGGGTGTGGCCTGCGCGGCTGAGCATGGCGACTTGGCGCTCGACGGGATCGCCGCGCAGGCGCACGGCGACGCATTTCGCGGTGGGGTGGCGGGTCGCGAGTTGGGGGAGGATGGCGATGCCGAGGCCAGCGGCGATGAGCGAGCGGATGGTCTCCAGTTCGCTGCTCTCGCAGGCGATGCGGGGCTCAAACCCAGCGGCGCGGCAGGCGGCGAGCGCGGTGTCGCGGGCGCGGCCTTTGTAGAGAACGAAGGGCTCATGGGCGAGTTTGGCGAGGCTGATGCTACGTTGTTTTGCAGCGGGATGTGTCTTGGCGAGGAGGGCGACGAAGGGCTCGATGAGCAAGGGGTGCTCGTCGAAATGGCCGCCCGTCGTGGGCAGTTGCACGATGCCGAACTCGACACGTCCGCTCTCGACCCACTGGGCGACGGCTTCAGAGGTACCTTCAAAGAGGGCGAGTTCGACCAGCGGGTAGCGCTTGCGAAAGGCGGCGATGGCGGCGGGCAGTAGGCAAGCGCTGACGGAGGGGATGGCACCGATGGTCAGTCGCCCACCACGCAGACCGACGAGGTCTTGCACGGCACGGCGAGCAGCGGCTGCGCGGTCGAGCAGTGCCTCGGCATGGAGGCGCAATGTTTCGCCAGCGGCGGTGAGCACCGTTTCGCGGCGTCCACGGTTGAAGAGCGGCGTGCCGAGTTCGATTTCGAGTTTGCGGATTTGCTCGCTCAGCGCTGCTTGCGCGAGGTGTAGGTGGGCGGCAGCGCGGGTGAAGTTGCGCTGGCGGGCGGCTTCGAGGAAGTATTCGAGTTGATAGAGTTCCATCGTTTTTTCCAGTCATGATGATTGGTTATCCCTATTTTACCAGCAGCAAGATAAGGGCTCTGATGAGTCACTCTCTATGAAAACACAACGAATCGGCATCATCATGAACGGCGTCACGGGGCGCATGGGCACCAACCAGCATCTCATCCGCTCGATCAAAGCCATCCGCGACCAAGGCGGGGTGAAGGTGGGCGATGATCTCATCCTTATGCCTGATCCCATTCTTACCGGGCGCAATCATGACAAGTTGCAGGCACTGGCGGCCCGCACAGGCGTGACGCGTTTCACCACCGATGTGGATGCGGCGCTGGCGAATCCCGAGGACGAAATCTTCTTTGATGCCTCTGGCACGCTGCAACGAGCGGGCTTCATCGAGAAGGCAGTGAAGGCGAAGAAAGCGATCTACTGCGAGAAGCCGACGGCGGTGGAGTCGGTGGAGGCGCTGAGGCTCGCGAAGCTGTGCGAGGACGCGGGTGTGAAGAACGGCGTGGTGCAAGACAAGCTGTGGCTCTCGGGCATTCGCAAGTTCCGCACGCTGCGCGACCAAGGTTTCTTTGGCCGCATCCTAAGCGTGCGCGGCGAGTTCGGTTACTGGGTTTTCACGGGTGAGGATGGCGACCAGCCAGCACAGCGCCCCTCATGGAACTACCGCAAGGAGGACGGCGGCGGCATCATCGTCGATATGCTCTGCCACTGGCGCTATGTGATCGACGATCTCTTCGGCAAAGTGAAGGCGGTGAGCTGTCTCGGCGCTACACATTTGCCCAAGCGTCTCGACGAGCGTGGCAAGCCCTACGCCTGCACCAGCGATGATGCGTGCTACGCTACGTTTGAATGTGAAGGCGGTGTGATATGCCAGTTCAATAGTTCCTGGACGGTGCGCGTGCGTCGCGATGACCTGCTGACGATGCAGGTGGATGGCACGCATGGCAGCGCCATCGTCGGCCTGCGGAAATGCTGGGTGCAGAGCATCGGCACGACGCCGCGTCCGACATGGAATCCCGATATTGATCAGCCCATCGACTTCTTTGGCGGCTGGCAGGAGGTGCCCGATAGCACGACGTATGACAATGCTTTCAAAATCCAGTGGGAGCAATTTTTGAAGCACGTTGCGGTTGGCGCGCCCTTCCCATGGACGCTACGTGAAGGAGCCAAAGGTGTGCAACTTGCCGAACTCGGCCTGCAAAGCTGGGAACAGCGGAAGTGGCTCCCCGTCGATGATCTGCCCGCCCAGTGAGCCGCAGCAATGGCACCAACGTTTTGAATCCAGTCCACTCGCTACACCCATGAAACACTTGATCGAAAAACCCGAAGACCTCACGCCTAACACTCCATGGCTCGACACCAAGTGGGCATGGACGGGCGAGGAGGAACTCATCGACCACACAACGAAGGCTCGCCTCTGTGCTGCTGCGTTGCTGCCGTTCCGCGATCAAAAGCCGGACTGGGAGGGCTTCATCGCGAGCATTCGTTGGATGCAGGCAACGGCGGATCACTTTGGTGTGGAACTGGTGGTCGTGCTCAATGCCGACACGGGCTACATCTTTGATCTCGACGATGCGCTCTATGCCGAAGTGTTGCGGCGCTTTCGTGCTGAGTTTCCAAGCACCAAGTTCATCGCTGGTGTGACGGCACGCGGGGCTGAGAATGACACTTCATTCAAAGCTGAGCGCTATCGTCCGTTGATCGACATCGTGCAGCAGCATGAGAACTGCGAGGTCATGCTGATGACTTCCAAGTGGCTCAGTGCGCTCGACCCAGAGCCCTGTCGCGATGCCTACTATGAGATTGCCGAGTGGCTCATTCGCCCCGGCATTGTTCACGCGCTGGAGCCCGCTTTCGTGCCCTGGGCTAGGCCATTCGGGCCGTGGTTGCTGTGGCAACTCGCGCAGCATCCCAAGTTCGTGGGAGGGAAAATTAGCACCCTCGATGAGCCGCATTTCCTCTACTGGGCAGCGATGTTTCGCGACCTCAACCTCGATTTCGCACCGCACAGTGGCGACGACTTCGGCATCGCTACCGCGATCAAGGTTGGCCTGCCATTGCTCATCGGTGCCGCCGTCAGTGGTGCGCCGCTCATTTGTGCGGCGAAGGATATGTGGCTGCATGACGACTCGCCGCAGAAGAAGTTCAAGACGGGCACCGGGCGTTTCGATACGCGTGTGTATAAAGTCTTCGAGGCGTTTCAATCGCTGGAGGATCAAGTCTTTCGTCTCGATGAGAAGATGAGTGCCTCGGCCTATAAACACAGCACGGCGCATGTGCTCCACGACCTGGGCCTCATCGCTTCGCCCGAGGCGCACCCGGCGTGCAAAGACTTGCGCGGAGCTGATGAAGCCCTGCGCATGAGGGAAGCCCTTCGCCGCCCGCAACGGGTGGCCGAGAGGCTGGGCATTGCCTTTTGATCACTAAAAGTCATGAAACACATCTCGCGCCTCACCCACAGCCTCACCTTCATTTTGGTGGTGATCGGATCATCCGTCCTAGCGCAAACCGCAGCGATCACTCCCAAGTTTCGCTACCTCGCTGACGTCTCTGCGTTGGCGGCTGGCGAGACGGTCACAGGCCCGTCGCGCGTTCTCGATCTCAAAGGTCGCAAGGGGATCAATCCGCAGAGTATTCACACAGTGATCAAGCTCGGCGTGCATAACCTCAATGCCCCCAAGGGCACGGTGGTGCTGTGGTTCTTTGCGCTGGAAGACCTTGGGGCCAGCTTCATCGCGGATCACATGAAGATGGATAACCCGCACTTCGCGACCTACGCGTTCCTGAGTGACTTCGAGACGCCGTGTGATGTGGCGCAGGCGAACTTCAGCTTCGAGTGGAATCGCTTCAATGAGTTCCGCGCGAAGTTCTTCAAGGGCACGGTGTATCCTCGACTCGGCTTTGATGCGCCGCAGAAGGCGTGGGTGCAGGCGGTACCGTTCAACTACTTCCAAAAGCATCGCTGGTATCAGCTCGCGGTGACCTGGGATGATGCGGCGAAAAGCGCCATGCTTTATGTGAACGGTATCCTCATCGGCACCAGCGACCGGTTTAACAAAGACTTCTTCCGCGACAAGGTCGGCCCCACGCTCTACGCGGGCAGCCCGGCCCTGTGTCATGGCGAGGTGGCGCTGTATGAGCAGGTGCTTGGCGGGCCGGAACTGCACAAGCTGTATCGCGATGACGCGCCGGACTTCGATCCTGCCATCGAGAAGGAACTGAAGCACAAGTTCGAGGGTACGGACTTGGAGGAGTTCAGCTTCAAGCCGGAAGACAAGTGGACGAAGCAGTTCGACTGCGACTTCAAAAAGCCGGTCGAGCAGATCAAAGAGTTCTACATTCAAGGCTACGCAGAGGCGATCAAACCAGCGGGTCATCCCGAGGGTCTGCTCATCGAGACGCCTGACATTCCGTATGGCTGGGATGCGTATCCGAAGCAGGTCTATATTTGGAGCCACAAGACCTTCGAGGGCAACATCTACGTCGAGTTCGAGTGGAAGTCGCTCAAGCCTAGCGGCCTTGCACTGCTCATGATTCACGCATCGGGCATGGGCCGCGAGGATTTCATGGCCGACTATCCGAAGAAGACCTCCGGCCTCATGGAAACGGTGCATGGGCAGAACGTGCGCAACTACCACTGGGAGTTCTATCGCGAGATGAATGACGTGCGCAACGACGTCGGCACCGCCTTCAGCCGCAAGAATCCCTTCGCCTATCGCATCGGCTTCGGCAGCTCACCCGCGCCCTTTGCCAACAACGAATGGCACAAGGCGCAGATCGTGCAGCAGGATGGCAAAATTCGCGGAGCCATCGACGGCAAGACGTTGCTGGAGATCGACGACAGCTCTCGCACCAACACCGGAGCCATCCTCAACTATGGCCATATCGCGCTGCGCTGCATGGTGCATACGGGGATGGTCTTTCGGAACTTGAAGGTTTACACTGAGCAACTGCCGTTCACCGAAGTGAAGCCATAACCACTCTAATTCAATGATCCGTGTCATCTCCGTCATCACCTGTTTTCTGTTAGCTTCGTTGCTGTGTCACGCACAGGTGCCGCCCTCGCCTGCGGAGCTAGCGGTGGATCATGCCAAGCTCATCCGTGCCCTGGATGAGGCGGCCTTGAAGCGCGGGGAGACGCTCTACAACACGCTCTGCATCGCCTGCCACGGCACGCCGGAAAAGGCGGGCTCGCTGCCGTTGTCGCGTGCGTTTTGGAAGGAGCCTTTTAAGAACGGCGGCGATCTTCATGGCATCTACCGCACGCTGACGACGGGCCTCGGGCTGATGCCGCCGTGGCCGATGCTCACGCCGGTGCAGCGGTATGAAGTGGCGCACTACATCCGCGAGCAGATGGTGAAGCCGACAAACCCCACGGCTTACCAAACGGTGACGCCAGAGTATCTCGCGAAGCTGCCGAAGCCGCAGGGTGAGTTTGTGGAAACAGCGGAGATGAAAGAGTTCCAGCAGGGGCCAAAGTATTTGCGAATGGACTTCGGCCCGGCGCTGATGTGGACGCTGGAGGCTGCGCCGGGAAACATCGCGTATAAAGGCATCGCGGTGCGGCTGGATGAAGGCGCGGGAGGTGTGAGCAAAGGCCGCGTGTGGATGCTCTACGACCATGACACCATGCGCGTGGCGGCGGCATGGACGAGCGACAAGTTTGTCGATTGGAAGGGCATCGCTTTCGATGGCTCCCACGGCACGCACACGAAGATCTTCGGCGAGACAGCTTTCATGAATGCCAACGAACCCGGCTGGGCCAATCCAGCGAAGGGCGACTATGACGATGATCGCCTGCTCGGCCTCGACAAGAAGCCCTACGGGCCGCTGCCACGCGATTGGATGCGCTTTGCGGGCCTCTCGCATCACGGGCAGCGTGTGGTGCTGCATTTTAGCATCGGCAAAACGAAGGTGCTCGAGTCACCGGGTTGCGAAGTGGTCGGCGGCAAGCTCGTCTTCACCCGCACGCTCGAAATCGGTGCCTCCGATACCGCGCTGGAAATGCGCATCGCGGATGAAAAGCAGCGAGTGAAAAGTGATGGCGGCGGGCTCGCCATCGCAAATGGTTTTCATGTGCTGCGAGTGCCTGCACGCGCGGAGATGCTGCGCGTGACGGTGCGCATCGAGTCGGATTTGGCAGCGCCTACGGACATGAAGCCGATCACTCCGCCGAATGATGTCGCCGCACTCACGCAAGGCTACGCACCGCAGTGGGCAGTGAGTTTGCCCGCTGGGAAAGGCAGCACGATCACTGGCGAAGGCATCGAGGCCGATACGCTGGCCTTTCCTGACTCCGCCACGAATCCATGGCACACGCAGTGGCGGCCTGGTGGCCTGGATTTTTTTGCGGATGGCAAACGCATGGCCGTCTGCACCTGGATGGGTGATGTGTGGCTCATTGATGAAGGGCAGAACTGGCGGCGCATTGCCGCAGGGCTGAATCAGCCGCTCGGGCTCAAGATTATCGACGACGTGATCCACATCACCTGCCGCGATCAGCTCGTAAAATTGCGTGATCTCAATGGCGACGGCGAAACCGATTTCTACGAGTGCTTCAACAGCGACCACCAAGTCACCGAGCACTTCCACGAGTTCGCCATGGGCCTGCAAACCGACGCCGCAGGCAACTTCTACTACGCCAAGTCCGCCCGTCATGCGAAGCCGCCGCTCGTGCCGCAGCACGGCACCCTGCTGCGCGTGAGCAAAGACGGCACGAAGACCACCATCGTCGCCAATGGCTTCCGCGCCGCGAACGGCGTCAGCGTGAATGACGACGGCACTTTTTATGTCACCGATCAGGAGGGGCACTGGACACCAAAGAACCGCATCAACCTCGTCCGTGAAGGCCAGTTCTATGGCAACATGTGGTCTTACGGTGCTCCAGAAGACAAAGCCGACACCGCTATGCAGCAGCCGCTCGTATGGCTCACGAACGAATTCGACCGCTCCCCCGGCGAACTCGTCCGCGTGACGCCGCCTTCATGGACGCCGCTGCAAAACAAACTCATCGACATCAGCTACGGCATGGGCCGCATGAACCTCATCTTGCAAGACGAGTCCGATCCCGCCCAAGGAGCCGCCGTGGCCCTGCCGATGCCCGATTTCCCCACGGGCGTTATGCGTGGCCGATTCCATCCGCAGACGGGTGATCTCTACACCTGTGGCATGGCCGTGTGGGCCAGCAACAAGATCCAAGACGGCGGCATCTACCGCGTACGCCGCACTACCGCACCCATGCACCTGCCCGTGCGCTGGATGACGGCGAAAGGCAGCATCACCATCACCTTCGATGACACGCTGAATCAAGCCAGCGCCGAGGATCTCACGCATCACACGCTGAAAGTCTGGCATCTCGAACGCAGTGCCAATTACGGCTCGAAGCAACTGAATGAACGCACACTGGCCATCACCCAAGCCAAGCTCGCCGATGATGGCTGCACGCTCACGCTGACCATCCCAACGCTCGCGCCCACACGCGGGCTGGAACTGCAATGCACGCTGATCGGCTACGACGGCAAGGCATTCACGCGCAGCATTCACGCGACGATCCACCGCCTTGCTAAGCCATGACCATACACATGACCCGATGGATCGTGAGCTGCATCAGCACGCTCGTCATGGCTCATGCTGCGCCGCTGCCGGACAAGGCGTGGGATTCATTGCCACCGCATCCACGCTTGTTTGCCGAGCCAACACGCTGGGCTTCCCTGAAGCAGCAGCTAGAGAGCGATGCGGTGTCGCGGCAAATCTTTGCGGTGGTGCGCAGCACGGCTGAACGACTACTCGATCAACCGCCTGTCGCGTATGTGGACACAGGCGCGTTCTGGCATGGGCCGATGAGGCAGGCGCAGGGTCGCATCATGGCTTTGGCGATGACTTACCGGCTCACGAGCGAGGCACGTTTTCTCGCTCGCGCCAAGTTGGAAATGCAAGCATTGGCCGCGCTGCCGACTTGGTATCCGCAACACTTCCTCGACACGGCGGAAGGCACGCTCGGCATGGCGGTGGGATTGGACTGGCTGCATGATGCGCTGACAGCGGATGAGCGTGCTCGATTTGAAGATGCGCTCATCGAGAAGGCGTTGCGCATCTCGTTGGAGGATGAAGCCCGCAAGAGCTGGATCAACGGCAGCAACAACTGGACGGCGGTGTGCCACGGCGGGCTGGTTATCGGCGCACTAGCCGTGGCGGGGCGCGAGCCTGCTCTGGCACGCCGCATCATCGAGCGTGCGCTCAAGCACATGCCGCGCTATGCGGCGCTTTACGCGCCCGCCGGAGCCTACCCCGAAGGGCCAGACTACTGGGCCTATGGCACCACATTTTATGCGCTCATGGCTGAGGCATTGCGCACCACCTTCAGCACCACCTGCGATCTCGAACGTGCGCCCGGCTTCCTGCAAACAGCCGACTACATGCTGCACATGACCGCGCCGAGTGGTCTGCTCTATAACTTTGCCGACAACGGCTCCGCACTCGGCATGGAACCGATCATGTTTTGGTTCGCCCGCGAGTTGGGGCGAGATGATTTGATCCGGCGCGAGGTCGTCAATCTCACGTCACTGGCCGATGCCATCAGCCGCGGCAGTCCCAGTGGCGACGCGAGCCGAATGCTGCCTCTGGCGCTTCTTTGGCGCGATCCATCGCTGAAGGCGAAGCCTACAACGCCTTCGCCGCTCGTGTGGTGGAGCAAGGGTGGCACGCAACCGCAGGCGGTGATGCGCTCTGCATGGAATGACCCACGCGCGACCTTTGTCGGCATCAAGGCAGGCAGCGCTGACGACTCGCACGCGCACATGGACATCGGCTCCTTCATCCACGAAGCCAACGGCGTGCGCTGGGCCGTGGATCTCGGTCGCGAAAGCTATCCCCATGCGCGTGCGAATGGACTGGCCGCTGATCTTTTCAAGACCACGCAGGACAGCAAGCGCTGGAGCATCTTCCGCTGCGGCCCCGAAAGCCACAACCTCATCCGCTTTAACAACGCCCCGCAGCTTGTTGATGCCAAAGCTGAGATTCGCCGCGTGCCGAGCGGGTTCATCGTCGATCTCACGCCAGTGGTTCGCGATCAAGTCGCCAGCGCACAACGACAGTTCACACTGAATCCTGACCTCAGTTTGGCCATTCGTGATGACTGGAAAACGAACGACAAAGCAGCCGAAGTCGCATGGCAATGGCTCACTCAAGCAACC
>JANOAR010000319.1:0-5701 GCA_031411235.1 Verrucomicrobiota bacterium
GCGTTCGAGGCATTGGTGAAGCCATTGATCGACAAGCCAGGGAAACCAATCGCATCCTGCACGCCGGGTTGCGCGAGCATCATCTCGCTCATGCGGCTCATCACCTGATCGGTGCGCTCTAGCGAGGCACCGTCGGGCAACTGCGCGAAGGCCACGAGGTACTGCTTGTCCTGCGCGGGCACGAAACCTGTCGGCACACGATTAAAAACATCCCAGCCCGTGTAAGCGAGGCCGAAGTAGAGCAGCAGCGAGACGATGCTGAAGCGAATCGCACGGCTGACGATCCACTGGTAGGTGTTGCCCAGCTTATCGAAGAAGTAATTGAAGGGCCGGAAGAACCAGCCCAGCGAGAAGTTGATGAAGCGTGTGAGGGCATCAGGCTTGGCGTGATGTCCCTTGAGCAACAACGCGCTGAGGGCAGGGGATAGGGTCAGTGAATTGAACGCGGAGATGACGGTGCTGATGGCAATCGTGAGCGCGAATTGCTTGTAGAACTGACCGGTCAAGCCGCTAATGAATGCCGTCGGAATGAAAACCGCGCAAAGCACCAACGCGGTAGCCACGATGGGGCCGGTGACTTCGCTCATGGCCTTCTTCGTCGCTTCCAGCGGGTTCAGGCCTTCTTCGATATTTCGCTCCACATTCTCGACCACCACGATGGCGTCATCGACGACGATGCCGATGGCGAGCACGAGACCGAAAAGGGACAGCGCATTGATGGAGAAACCCATCGCATGCATGATGGCAAAGGTGCCGATCAAGGACACGGGCACAGCGGCGAGCGGAATGATCGACGCACGCCATGTTTGCAAGAAGACTAGCACCACGAGCACCACGAGCAGGATGGCTTCGAGCAAGGTGTGAATGACTGCTTCGATGGACTTGTTCACGAAGACGGTGGGGTCATAGACCACGCCGAAGTCGATGCCTGGAGGGAAGGCTTCCTTCAACTCCGCCATCTTGGCACGCACGTCTTTGGAGAGCTGCAACGCATTGGAGCCTGGCTGCTGGAAGATCGGCACGGCCACTGCGCCCTTATTGTTTAAGGTCGAGCGCAGGCTGTATTCGCTCGCACCGAGTTCGATGCGGGCGATGTCGCGCAGTTCGACTGTTTCGCCATTCGCTCCGGTCTTCACGATGATCTTCGAGAACTCTTCTTCCGTGACGAGACGCCCCTTGGTGGTGATCTGCAATTGCACCTGCACTTCTTTGTCCACGGGTTGATTGCCGATGGAGCCAGCGGCGACTTGTGAGTTCTGTGATTGGATGGCACGCACGACATCTCCTGGCGTCATGTTTAGCGATGCGATCTTGTCGGGGTTCAGCCAGACGCGCATGGAGTAGTCGCCTGAGCCGAAGACCTGCACCTGACCCACGCCCGGAATGCGTGCGAGTTGATCCTTCACATTCATCGTCGCGTAGTTGCGCACGTAGATGTCGTCGTAGCGACCATCGGGCGAGAAGAGATGCACGACCATCGTGAGGTCGGGCGAACTCTTCAGCGTGGTCACGCCGAGACGACGCACTTCCTCTGGCAGACGTGGCAGCGCGAGGCTCACACGGTTCTGCACGGCGACCTGTGCCTTGTCGAGATCGGTGCCGATTTTGAAGGTCACGGTCAGCGTCATCACGCCGTCACCCGTGGCTTGCGAATACATGTAGAGGCTATTGGCCACGCCATTGATTTCCTTCTCCAGCACGGTGGAGACGGTCTCGGCGATGACGTTCGGATTCGCACCCGGATAGATAGCACGCACCACGATGTTAGGCGGTGCGACTTCTGGGTACTCGCTGATGGGCAGACTGGTCAAAGACAAGCCCCCAACGATGAGCAGCAGGATGGAGAGCACGCCCGCGAAGATGGGGCGTGTGATGAAGAACTGGCTGAAATTCATGAAGCTAGGAGTGGAGATTGCGATCCGCGCGATAGACGCGCGTTACTTGGCCGCTGCGACCTTCTTGCCATCTTTGGCAGGTGTAGCGGCTATCGGAGCGACAGGCATACCGGGGCGCACCTTGGCCAAGCCGTTGACGATGACGCTGTCGTCCTTGGTCAAGCCACTGCGTATCACGCGGTTCTGGCCCAAGAGCGGCCCGAGCTGGACGGCCTTGTATTCGGTCATGTTATCCTTGCCCACGGTAAGCACGAATTTCTGTCCTTGGTCGGTGCCAATGGCTTGTTCGTTGACCAGCATACCGTTGTAAGCCTGGCCTGCGGGAAGCCGCATCCGCATGAAGCTGCCGGGGCGCAGTGAGCCATCGTTGTTGTCAAAAATTGCTCTCACCAAGATGCTGCCCGTGGTGCCTTGGATGCGGTTGTCGAAGGACTCGATGCGACCCTTGTGCGGATAGTCCGCTTCGCCATCGAGCTGCATTTCGGCGGCGGTTGTCTTCTCGGTCAAATGCGTGCCCGTGCCCGCACTGCTCTGGCGCTGGTAGCGCAGGAAGGTGGACTCATCGACATCGGCATAGGCATAGATTTGCTCGGCATTGACGACGGTGGTCAGCAGTGTGGTGAATCCTGCGACGCCACTCACGTAGTTGCCTGGGGTCACCAACTCACGGCTCACACGGCCATTGATCGGTGAGCGCACGGAGCAGAATTCGACATCGAGTGCGACGGCTTTGACCGCAGCCTCTGCCGAGCGCAGAGCATCACCCGCTTCACGATGTGCCATGCTCTTGGTCTCGGCTTCCTCGCCACTGATGGCTTTCGCAGCGGTCAGTCGGTCAGCGCGATCCATCTCCATCTTGGTCAGATCGAGCTTGGTCTTGGCCCGCAGCAGCTCAGCTTGAGCACGATCCACCACGGCTTGAAATGGGCGTGGGTCAATGGTGTAGAGCAGGTCGCCCTTCTGCACCATTTGGCCGGATTTGAAATGCACCTTGTCCACGTAACCACTGACGCGTGGGCGAATTTCCACGGTTTCGATGGCGTCGATGCGCCCGGTGAACTCATCCCATTCCTGGATATTTTGTTGGAGTGGAGGCGCGACAGTCACACTCGTCGGGGGGAACTGCATAGGCGCACTCGCCTGCGGTTTGTTGCAGCTCGCCACAATGAGCGCGAGCCAAGGTAAGATGTGATGGGGTTTCATAAGTGTTTTTTGGGGTGAGATTATTGAGCGGCCTTCCAGCCACCGCCGAGGGCTTTGATCAGTTGCACCGTGGTCAGCAGTTGCTGGCTATGCAGTTGCACTAGGCCACGGCGCGAAGATAAGGCCGTGCGGTCGGCTTCGATGACTTCTAGGTAGGTCGTCACGCCTTCTTTGTAACGTTGTCGTGCCAGCTTCGAGGCGCTATCCGCTGCCGCTTGCAGGCGCTTCTGCGCGGCGAGTTGAGTTTGCTGAGCGGACAGTGTGGCCATCAGCGACTCGACTTCCTTGAAGGCCGTGAGCACCTTCTCTTCGTAGTTGCCCGTGACTTCCTTGAGCGCGGCCTGTGAGGAAGCGATGGCGGCTTTCTTTTGCTTGCCGACGAACAGTGGCACGGAAAAGCGAACGCCCACCGACCACTCGTTGCTTTCGCGGTCGAAGTAATCACTCGTGTTTGCCGTGGCTAGGCCGAGGCCTGCGCCCAGCGTGACTTTGGGGAAGTAGGCCGCCTTGGTCACACCGACGCGAGCCTGCGCGGCCTCCACCTGCTTCATTGCGGAGGCCACATCCGGGCGGCGCTGCACCAGCTCGGCGGGCACCACTTGGGGAATGCTCGGCAGTGCGACGGGCAGCTTCTTCACTGGCACCTTGTAGTTGCTGGCCATGCGGCCCAGCGCCAGGGCCAGGGAGTTTTCCAACTCCGCACGCGGCCCCGTCAGCGCGGCGATCTCGGCTTCGGTGCCTGCCAGTTCGGCTTCGGCGCGGACGCGATCCAATTCATTCGTCGCCCCGGCCTCCACGCGGGCGGCGGCTAGATCGAGGGCTTCCTGGCGAAGCTTTAGCGTGTCGGCCAGCACTTGCTTTTCTTCATCAACTGAGCGCAGGGCGAAATACACACGCGCCACCTCGCTGCTGAGCAGCAGGCCCAGGGCATGGGCATCCGCTGTGGCGCTCGCTTCCGTCGCCTTGGCGGCATTCACACCACCACGAATGCGCCCCCAGAGATCGAGTTCATAGCTGAGTTCCAGACCCGTATCGAAGGTGTTGCTGGAAGGCAGGGAAAAGAGCGTCGTCCGAGAGAAGCGATCACGGCTCGCGCCGCCATTGGCATCCAGACGAGGCAACCAAGAAGACCGAGCCGTGTCAACGGCGGCCTTGGCTTGATCCACGCGAGCGAGCACGGCCTGCAAGCCAGGGTAAGTGCTCGTGGCTTCGGTGATCAGTTGGTTGAGTTGGGGATCCTGGAAGACCTGCCACCAGTTGTCCGATGCTGCCGCAGCCTTGCTCATGGATTGGCCGCTCTTCCATGAAGACGGGATGGCAGGCGTCTCGGCGTGCAGAGCGGTGCTGAAGAGGGCAAGCGCCGGGAGCACCACGATTGAAGGAGAGAGTTTCATCAAGTGTCGAAAGAATAGTTGACTGGTAAGCTATATAGAAATGAAAATGAAGGGGGCGAGTCGGCTCAAGCTGGAGCGCGTTAGGCTGCCTTACGCGCAGGCTTCGTGCCCTTGGGCGCAGCAATTCCCAGCAAACTCTGCATGGAGGGCCAGAGACTCTTCAGCAGCTCGGGGTTGTTCTTGATGCGGGACTCCGCCAGCGCCCCCTCCCAGAACAGGAATAGGGTCTTCGCCGTCAGCGTGGGGTCGTTGCAGGTGATGTCGCCCTGCGATGCTGCCTCGCGCAAGGTGGACTCCACGTAGCGATGGTGAAGGGTCAGAATCTTCTCCACCACCTCGCGCAGATGGTTCTCCAGCGTGCTGATTTCATTGCCCAGCGTGCAGAGCGGGCAGCCCAGCACATGGCCGCACTCCTGGTATTTCTCCAACTGCTCCTGGTAGCAGTAATCCGCGTGATCCTTCAGTCGCTGGCATGGAGCCTTGGAGGGCGAGTAGATGCCATCCATGACCGGGCGATAAATTTTCTCCCAGGAATCATCCAGCGCCACCGCCGTCAGTTCCGCCTTCGACTCAAAGAAGTAGTAGAAGCTGCCCTTCTTGACGCCCGCCTTGTCGCAGATCAGGTCGATCGTCGTCGCCCCATAAGAGCCCGTCCAGATCAAATCCAGAACGGCGTCCATCAATCGTTGTTTGGCATCAGACGTGCGGCCCATAATTTTGTGGAGCGCACATTGTTGAGACTAGACAACTAGTCAACTATTTCTTTGGCGAGTGGGTTCGAGTGGCTCAGACCGCATCAATAGCTGGAAGCCTTCAGCTTTAACCCGAGCGCCGAGTCTGAAATAGTGAGAGCGGGCATCCTGCCTGTGTGCGCATGGATCGCAGGAACCAAGCCATCGCAAACCTTGGGGATTTCCTAGCCCTTTGAAGATTCATGAGGGCAAGAAGAGGGGCAAAGTTTGGCGTGCTTGGAGTTGTCTAATATGTCGAAGAACGGTGAATGTGTGAATGGGGCAGGATAGAAAAATACTGGAATCTTGCGAAATGATTCGACTGACACCTTTCTCCCGTGGCCTTGCAGGGGATGTGAACGGAACAGATGAGGGCAGCACGCAGAAGCAGCGCGAGGATGCGCGCGTCAATCTTGTCCGTTTTGACCTGCGCCTCAGCGATGATGCGTGTCTTGAAAGGATTGGCTAGCAGGACATC
>JANOAR010000320.1:0-14070 GCA_031411235.1 Verrucomicrobiota bacterium
GGCTTTTACCCCACCTACGGCAATACCCTCATGGGCCTCGCCGCCAGCGTGCCGCTCACCCCGGAGGATAATTTCAGTATCACCTACTACGCCCCGCAGCCGCGCGCCGTTCTGCGCGTGGTGAACCCCGAGAAGACCGAAGACACCGTGGACTACGACACCTGGGGCCGCGTGGAGCTGACCACGCTGACGAAGGAGTTCTTCATGCCGCGCTTCCTCGAACGCGATGAAGCGATCCGTCGCAAGCCGCGCAACCAATACACCTGGGACGGTGTCGCCGAGGTGCGGCCTTTCGGCGCGATGGAGAAGACCATCGTCGAAGGCGTGTATTAGTCTTCAGGAGAGTAGTGCCGGGCTTTAGCCCGCCATCGCGCAGCAGGCCAAAAAGCTTATATTTTGGCCTGCTTAGGTTGGGTCGGGCTGAAGCCCATGACTACTCTCTGGGGCGCTTGCGCTCCCTACTTCGGCATCTCCACCTGTGAGTTTCCCATCAAGTAGGCGATCAGGTTGCGCACGTTCTCCTCGCCCAGTGCCGTAAACTGCCCCTCGGGCATCAGGCTCACCTGGAGTTGCTCCTGGCTGGCGATGTTGCTGCGCTCGATGACGGTGCGTTCCACCTGGCTTTGCAGAGTGATCGTGCGCTCGTTTTGCTCGGGGATGATGCCTGTCAGCGTGCGGCCATCTTTGAGCTTGAGCACGCTCACGCGGTAGTCGGCGGGCACCAGGGCGCTGGGGTCGATGGCATTTTCTAACAGGTAGTTCAGGTCATGGCGATTGCCGCCCGTGAGGTCGGGCGCGATGGTGCCTCCTTGGCCATACATTTTGTGGCACGCAGCACACACGCTGGCGTAGATGAGTCGGCCTTTGCTGGCATCGGCCTTGGCAATGGCCTCAGGCGTGAGCACGGCCTTCCACTTCGCCAGCTCTTGTTTCTTCGCCTCGGGTGTGTCTCGGACTTCGCCCCAGGTCTTCGCCAGAGCTTTGTTCACGGCGGCATCACCGAGGCTGCTGAGCTGCCTCGCCTGGAAGGGTGTGATGACATCGCGCTCGATTTTGTGGGCGTCGATGGCCGCGAGTAAAGCGAGCGCTGAGGCTGGGCGCGACACGAGCGTGTTGACGTTCGCCGTTTGGAACTCGGCGTTGTTTTTGGGCCAGTTGTTCAACAAGGCCTCAGCGACTTGGGCATCGCCAAACTTGGCCAAACCCATGCGTGCGCCAAGGCCGAGCACCTTGTCGTTGATGAGGCCGCGCACGGTGGCGAAGAGGTCGGGCTTGGGATTGCGCAGCAGCGAGTCGAGCGCACTGCGACGAGCGCTGGCATCGCCCTCGTTGTCTTTGATGAGCGCGATGAGTTCGTCGATGGCGCGTCCGCTGCCGAAGACGAGATCGAGGTCGCGTAGGATGGGCGTCCCGCCCGTCCCAGGTGCAACGGGCATCTTGCCCGTTGAGGCTGAGCTGGTCGTGTTGGCTTGGCCTTGAGTCTTCGCTAGATCGGGCGAGACGCCCGATGCACCTGGGACAGGCAAGATGCCTGTCCGACTCACAAACTCATCCCAGCCCTTCGGCTTGGCGACGTGGCTGACGCCCTTCAACGCCTCGCTCATGCCGCGCACGATGTCTTCGCGAGCGCTGGCGTTTTCATCCTTCATAGCAGCAGCGATCAAGGCATCCATCACAGCAGGTGTCTTCTCGATCTCCTCGGTGAGTCGGCGCACGATGAGCCTGCGCACGGTGGGTATCTTCGATGACAATGCCAGCGCGATGGCCTTGTCGGGATAAGCCACGACGGCAGGCTCGATGCCATACCAAATCATCAGCGGCTGCTGACGGTCGTTGGCATCCTCGGCGTGCGAAGCGAGCGCCGTGGCGATGGGGTAGCGAGCTTCGAGCGGCAGGCGTTGCAGGGCGCTGGCGAGGTGGAGGCGGACGAGGCCGGAGGGGTCTTCTTTTGTTGCAAAATAGAGTCCGTGTAAGAGCGTTGCACCCGAGTCCCAAGTTGATTGATCCAGCTTCATCTGTGCCTTGGTCTGGCGATAGATGTCTTCGCAAGCTTTTAGATCGGGGTAGATTTCGCTTCCCCATGGTGATGGTGGTCTAAAGCCACAAGTCGCTTGAGCACGTAATTCTTCAGGCAAAGGCAGGATTCGATCAAGCTGTGGAAAACTCTGCCCGTGACCAGTCAGCCTGGCCCCCCAAAAGTCTCGAAGCAGTTCTGACGCCGAGTTAGGAATTTGAATCCCATCTCGCTGAAATAGCTGCGCAAAGTCGAGCTTTGCTTGTTGGAACTGCGCTTCGCTTTTGAGGTCAGGGCGCGCAGCTATCCATGCCTCGCCCATCAACTGCAATGCTGTCCGACTTTGCCAAATGTTGCCCCTGATTGCCTCAAAAACGAGCTTCTCACGAGCTTCACGAGTGGTCGGCTTGGCATACAAAGACAAGTTGAGCGGCCCCGGCTTCCCCTCCCCATACACAATCTTGTATATCCGCCCGCTCGTCCGATGTACGCCATCGGTATCGTGGCACTCGCCGGTGTCGCTCCAGTCGATGACGAAGACATTGCCATCGGGGCCAGTGCTGAGATCGATGCCACGGAACCACTTGTCCTTGGCCTGCATGAAGTCCTTGCCGTGTTTGCCGACGAAGCCGCAGCCTTCGCGCTCCAGGCTGTCCATGTTGATGCGGTTGCCGTGCAGGTTGCAGGTGAACAGCTTGCCCTCGTATTCCTTGGGCCAGAGACCGCCTTGATAGATCAACATGCCGACGTGGGCGTGGCCGCCGCCGAGTTCGCTGGTCTTGCTGGTGACACCGAGCTTGCGAATGTCGCTCCATTTTTCTGCGCCGGTGTCCCAGTGAACATGGTCGGCGGTCTGCTTGATGGTTTCATAGACATGGGGGTTCAAGTGCGCTCCAAACATGCGGTCGTAGTAGGCCCCAGGGATGACGTGCCAGAGGTGGCCGATGACGGTGTTGATCATGAACAGCTCGCCGTTGGCATCCCAGTCCATGCCCCAGGAGTTGGTGCCGCCGTGGCAGACAGCTTCCAAGACTTTGCGTGTGGGATGGTAGCGCCAGATCGCGCAGTTCATTTTAATGCGCTTGTCTTCCGGCGTGCCGGGCGCACCGACGCTCGATGTGCTGGTGATGCCATGCCGCCCATACAGCCAGCCATCGGGGCCCCAACGCAGACCATTGACGATGTTGTGGCCGATGGTCTTGGTGTCGAAGCCATCAAGCAGTATCTCAGGCTCGCTATCGGGCACGTCATCGTGGTTTTTGTCGGCGATGAAAGCGAGCGTGCCGTTGTTCAAAATCCACACACCATCGTAGCCCAGTTCCACGCTGGTGAGGTAGCTACCCTTGTCCCAGAAGACCTTGCGCCCGTCCTGCTTGCCGTCGTTGTCTTTGTCCTCAAAGATGACGATGCGATCCTGCAACGAGGTGTCCCAGCGGCGCGGTGTTTCCGCAAAGGTGTAGTTCTCCGCGATCCATAAGCGACCGCGTGGATCCCAAGCCATCGCGATGGGCTGCTGCACATCGGGCTCGCTGGCGAAGACGACACACTTGAAGCCCGGCGGCAGTTCCATCGTCCGCGCAACTTCTTCGGCAGGCATCGGGCCAGCGGTGTCTTTTTCGCTGTTGTAGGGCTTGGGGAAATCAGCCGCGAGAAGCGACTGGGATGCGAGGAGTGTGAGAAGGAAGGAGCGCATGGCGGGTGCATCACTACGCAACAAGTTGGGCGATGCTGCCAGAAATATATATGGCCAAGAAATCATTGATTGTATGGCATGAATGCCATATAATCGCTGGTATGAAAATCACCATGAACATCGACGATGCGATCTTAACTCGCCTCATGAAAAACACTGGCATGACCAGTAAAACCAAAGCCGTGGCCCACGCCTTGGCAGAAGCTGACCGCCGCACCGAGCTGAAGCGAGTGCTCGAAAAAGGGCTTGGACTCAGCGAAAGCGAACTCAAAGGAGCCTTCGATGACAGCTATGATTTGATGGCTCTGCGGGTGGCTGAAACTCCGGGTGGCTACGGCAAAAGCGCCGCAGACAAGACTTCAAAACCTTTGCCCCAAAACCCTGTAAACTATGCAAAAAAACGCCGTGCTCGTTGATAGCAGCTACTACATCAGCCTGACTCGGCGCGGCCTCGATCCGCTCCCTCGACTGACGTATCTCGCTATGGATCGCGATCTTGCGACGTGTGGCGTGGTGCGTGCCGAAGTGGGCCGTGGGCTGAAATTCCCCAAAGCTCGCCAGACCTTCCACCAAGCTTGGAACGTCATGATCAACGTCATCACCGATAATAAAATCTGGGACGAAGCCGAGCAGCTTGCGTGGTCGCTTGATCGCCAAGGCAAAGTCATTCCGCTCACAGACGTTGTCATCGCCTGCTGCGCCAAGCGGCTTGATGCCACGGTGCTGACCCTTGATTATCATTTCAAAGAGATCCCAGGGCTCAATGTCGCGATGAGCCTCGAAGAGCTGATGTAGCGCTTGCATCGAGCGCCGCGTCTCGGCACCATCGCACGCTCGTCTATCGACCCCATGCTCTCCTTCGTTATCAGCCGCCTCCTGCAAGGCATCGCCGTTGTCTTCGCGGTGATCGTCATCACCTTCGCGATGATGAAGGGCGCGAAGGGTAGCCCCTATGACACCGAGCGAGCAATACCAGAGCATGTGCGGAAAATTCGCGAAGAGCAGCTCGGGCTAAGCAAGCCGTGGTATGTGCAACTGAGCAAACACTTGTGGAACTTTGCCACCTTCAACCCGCCCGACTCGCAGAAGTATGATGGCATGAGCGTGGGCGTGATCATTCGCACGGCCTTGCCGTTGTCCCTCGCTATTGCCCTGCCAGCGCTGCTCATCGCGCTGGCCATCGGAGTGCCTGCGGGTGCGCTCGCAGCGTTGCGGCCCGGCACTCTCGAAGACCGCACGGCGATGATCGCAGCCACGCTGGGCATCTGCTCGCCGAGTCTGGTATTGGGGCCGTTGCTGGCGCTAGTCTTTGGCCTGAAGCTGCGCTGGTTCAATGTCGCAGGCTGGTATGATGCCTCGGACTGGGTGCTGCCATCACTCACGCTCGGCATCATTTATGCCGCCTACATCTCGCGCATCACTCGGGCTGGGTTGCGCGAGACGCTGGCGCAGGACTTCATTCGCACGGCTCGGGCCAAGGGCGCGAGCGAGGCAAGTGTTGTCGCGCGTCATGCCTTCAAGCTCGCCTGTCTGCCGCTGCTGAACTACCTGGGACCAACCGCTGCGGCCTTGATTAGCGGCTCCTTCGTGACGGAGAATGTCTTCCAAATCCCTGGCCTGGGTCAGCACTTCGTTAGCGCTGCGATCAATCGCGATATGACGCTAACGATGGCCACAGCAGCGCTGTTTGCCGCGATGATCGTGGGCTTCAACTTCATCGTCGATGTGGTGCAGGCACTGCTAAATCCCCGCATCGGATTCAAAACATGAGCATTGTCACGACGAGCAAAGCGAAGCCAGAGAGCCCCTGGGAACAGGCATGGCAGCGACTCACATCGAAGCGCATGACCGTGGTGGCAATGATCGGACTCGGTCTGCTCATCCTCGTGTGTGGGCTCGTTCCCTGGGTGTTGGGTTTAGAGCCGAATAAGCAGAACCTGCTGCTCGGTGCGCAGCCACCATCGCTCGCCCACTGGGCAGGCACAGATTCTCTGGGGCGCGACGTGGGGACGAGGCTGCTCTGCGGTGGCCAAGTGTCATTGCTGGTGGGTGCGCTCGCCACGGTCGTGGCCATCGTCATCGGTGTGAGCTACGGCCTGCTCGCTGGGTTAGTCGGTGGCCGTGTCGATGCGATCATGATGCGCGTCGTGGACATCTTGTATGCCTTCCCCTTCATGACATTTGTCATCATCCTCACCGTGGTTTTTGGCCGCAGTTTCTTCCTGCTCTTTGCTGCCATTGGTGCCGTGGAATGGCTGACGATGGCTCGCGTGGTACGTGGGCAAACACTGTCGCTACGCAATCAAGAGTTCATCCTCGCAGCACGCACGTATGGAGCTTCGACGTGGCGAATACTGAGCCGCCATCTGCTGCCCAATGTGGCGGGCACCGTCGTTGTTTATGCCAGCCTCACCGTGCCGGGTGTGATGATGATCGAAGCCTCGCTGAGCTTCCTCGGCCTCGGCGTGCAGCCGCCCGATGCGTCGTGGGGCGTACTCATTCAAGAAGGTGCCGCCGCCATGCAGTCCTCGCCGTGGCTACTCATCGGGCCAGCGTTGTGTTTCTCGGCGACGCTGTTCGCTTTGAATACCATAGGCGATGCCTTGCGCGATGCGCTTGATCCGAAGAGTGCGCCGCTGGTTTAAAATATGTCTCAAGCTGTTGAATAGCTTTCATGGCCTCTCGTCAGAGGCCGCGAACCACAAATTCAACACCATGAAAAGAGCACTCTTTATCCTCATCACCGCCATCAGCGCACTCACCATTGCAGTCCCTGTGGCACAGGCAGACGGTAGCTGCCGCATCGTCAGCTACACGAGCTGTGGCCGTCCCATCTATGCCCGCTATCAAGTAGTAGGCTATGACCGCTGCGGACAGCCGATTGGGCGCTGGGTCACCGAGTCGAGTCACTGCGGCTGCGAGGTCTGCAACCCTCGTCCACGCTATGACTATCGTGGCCCCTCATGCGATCACGATCAAGACTCGCACTCGAGTCATGGATCATCTTATCGAAGCGGAGGTTTTTACTTCTCATTCGGTCGTTAATAGTACATCTTGATGACGAGAGCGGCGATTAATTCGCTGCCATCGATCCAGCAATCCAACAACAAGAGCGGTCTTCAGGCAACTGAAGGCCGCTTCTGTTTGGCGCTGGAAAGCGCATAAAATAAGGCGTGCAGCAGCATGGAATGATGAAGTTCATGGCCGTTCATCGCCATCACTTCATGCTGCATGACATGAAGTCATGAGATGCATGAGACTCGACGTGACTACTCACTGAGTACCTTTTTCATGGTGCGGTGTGGCAGTGTCACTTCGATGAATTCATTCGAGGCGACGTGGTAGCCCTGCCTTTCGTAGAAGCGCTGAGCCGTCGTGCGCGCATGAAGTTCAACGGTGTTGAAGCCACGCTCACGGATCATAATCTCGGCACCTTGCAGCATCGCTTTACCGAGGCCGTTGCCTTGCCACTCGGTATCGACAACCATTTGGCGAATGCGTGCATGGTCTTCCATCCAGACGATGCAGAGTGCTGCCACGACCGTCTCGCCTGCAATAGCGGCGAGATGAAGCTGGTCATCCTCGGCTCGCAGTTCATCCATGCTAAGGCTTAGCCCAAGGGGCTTGCGCAGGAGGAGTTGGCGCAGCTCCACTGCCTTCCAATAGGCGGCGGAGTCGTGCTCGATGGGGCTGATAGTGATTTCGAGTCGCTGGTCGGACATGCCTTTCGCTCTCATACAAAAGTGCGTGCTGTGCAAGTGCGTGCCGCATCTTGTCGCCTCTTGCCTCACGGACAAGCCTATGAGGGTGCTGTGAAACGTTGCATTTCCTGCATCCACCTCTACTCTCCGCCCCGTTATAAACCACTGCCCTATGAACCCACCCAAAATCACCGCCTATCTCAAAACTCACTGCGGCTGGAGCGAAGGCATTCGCGCCATCTTCCGCAAGTATGACCTCGCTTACGAAGAGAAGGACATCATCAAAAATCCTGCCTTCCGCTGGGAGATGGAGCAGCGCAGCGGCCAGCCGCTCTCGCCCTGTGTCGAAGTGAATGGCAACATGCTGCCCGACATCAGCGGTGAAGAAGTCGAGCGTTGGATGCTGGCCAATGGCTTGCTGGAGCAAAACGAAAAAGCGCCCGATGCGCCCATCGACTCTGCTTGCACCAATGAGCAACACGAAGAAATGGCACGCGGTGCTGTGGGCAGCGTGCGGTTTGTGAGCTGATCATGGTTGGCACGACGAACTCAAATGAGAAGGCCTCGCTGCATTCGCGCGAGGCCTTTTTGTTGGGTTACGATGCACAACTCTGCATCCGCGCCATGTCGCTATCGACATCGTACGTAAACGATCAACGCGCAGATACAAAGACACCACAGCTCATGTTTTAACGCGCCTTCACTTCCTCCCATGAAACGACTCCTCCTCTCCCTGCTCCTGCTTTCCCCGGCTATCGCCCAAGAAGGTTTCCGCCCGCCGTTCAACGGCAAGGATCTCACGGAAGTGGTCGCACAGACCGCCCCTGCGAAGGGTAAAGCCAAAGACAAGGGGCGCGCACGGGCCGCACGCCCGAACGCCGTCGGGCCTGCCATCGGCGCGAATGTCGCCACACCCATCGCCAACATCCGCGCCCCCAAGGACTTCAAAGTGGAGTTGCTCTACTCCGTGCCCGGCGGCGATCAGGGATCATGGGTGAACCTGTGCGAGGACGATAAAGGCCGCATTTATGCCAGCGATCAATACGGCGGCTTGTATCGTTTCACGCCGCCTGCGCTGGGCAAGCCGCTTGATCCGAAGGACGTGCAGAAGGTGCCCGTCGAGATGCGTGCGGTGAACGGCATGGCCTTCGCGTTTGGTGCGCTTTACGTCGGCGTGAACGACTACGAGGCGAAGATTCCGAGCGGCGTGTATCGCCTCACCGACAGCAACAACGACGACCAACTCGACAAGGTGGAGACGATCCGCGAGTTCGAGAGCAAGGGCGACCACGGCGTTCATGCCATCATCCCCTCGCCGGACGGCAAGAGCCTGTTCCTCATCTCTGGCAACGGCGCGAAGCCGACCAAGTGGGCCGCGAACTCACCCGTGCCTTCGATCTTCGGCGAGGATCATCTGCTGCCTCGTATGCCCGATGGTCGTGGCTTCATGCGCGATGTCATGGGACCGGGCGGTGTCATTTATCGCTTCGATCCCGAGGGAAAGAACTTCGAGGCCTACGCCAGCGGCTTCCGCAACATCTTCGACGGTGCGTTCAACCGCGATGGCGAACTCTTCACCTACGACGCGGACATGGAGTATGACTTCAACACGCCGTGGTATCGCCCCACGCGTATCTGCCATGTGGTGAGCGGCGGCGAATTCGGCTGGCGCAACGGTGCCGGCAAGCGCCCCGAGTGGTATCCCGACAACCTGCCGCCCGTGCTCAACATCGGCCCTGGCTCGCCCACCGGCGTGACCTTCGGCTACGGCGCGAAGTTCCCCGCGAAGTATCAGAACGCCTTGTTCGCGCTCGACTGGAGTTGGGGCAAACTCTACGCCATTCACCTGGAGCCGAAGGGTGCAAGCTACACCGCGACGAAGGAAGAGTTCCTCTCCGGCTCCCCGCTGCCACTGACGGACGCGATCATCCGCAAGGAGGATGGCGCGATGTATTTCACGATTGGCGGACGCAGGGTGCAGTCGGGGTTGTATCGGGTGACTTATGTGGGGAAGGAGGATGTGACAGTGCAGACTGGCAAACGTGCGAACCTTCCCCCGGGTGTTGAAATCGCCGGCCAGACAGGGACAGCGCCAGGCCCAATACGCAATCATCTCGAAGCCTTCCACACCAAACAAAAACCGAAGGCCATCGAAACGTCATGGCCGCACCTCGGCGATGCCGACCGCAACATCCGCTGGGCCGCACGCATCGCCATCGAGCATCAACCCTTCGCCTCATGGGCCGACAAAGCTCTGAACGAAACCAATCCCGCCATCCAAGTCGAAGCCCTCCTAGCCCTCGCACGTTGCGCTGGCGTGTGCCCGCAGCACCGCAATGCCGACACGCCGCCCGTTGATACCGCCATACGCAGCAAGCTGCTTCACGCATTGCTCAACCTTGATCTCGAAAAACTGCCAACCACACAGCAACTCACCGCATTGCGCACGATTGAGATCGTGCTCAATCGCTTCGATAGCTGCGAGGACAAGATGAGTTGGTTGCTTTGCAAGAAACTCGATCCCTTATTTCCTGCCGCGACACCTGAGCAAAACTGGTTGCTTTGCGAATTGATGGTCAAGCTTCAGTGCCCCACCGCCGCCGCCAAAGGCATGGCCTTGATCGCGAACGCACCAACGCAGGAAGAGCAGATGGAGTATGCGCGCAGCCTCCGCATGTTGAAGACCGGCTGGACGACCGAAACGCGCACCGCGCAACTCGAGTGGTTCCTCAAAGCCGCGAACTACAAGGGCGGTGCGAGCTTCGACAAGTTCATCGAGTTCATCCGCACCGACAGCCTCGCCACCTTCACCGACGCCGAGAAGACGCAGCTCGCCGCGCTCATCGAGAAGAAGCCCGAGCGCAAGTCCGCCATCGAGAACCTCGGCGCGATGTTCGTCGGGCGCACACCCACCATGTGGACGCTCGACGAACTCAGCAAGGCCGCGAGCACCGGCTTGAAGAACCGCAACTTCGACAACGGACGCAAGATGTTCGCCGCCGCCGCTTGCTTCACTTGCCATCGCTTCGACAACCAGGGAGGCATGACTGGCCCCGACCTCACGGGCGCTGGCGGACGTTACAGCCCGCATGACTTGCTCGATCAAATCATCAACCCGAGCAAGGTCATCAACGAGCAGTTCGCACCCATCGTGGTCACCAAGAATAACGGCGAACAAATCATCGGGGTCGTCGTGAACCTCGGTGGCGACAGCGTCACGCTCAACACCGACCTCTCCAATCCGAATCAACGCACTGGCGTGGATCGCAAGGACGTGAAGAGCATCGAACCCAGCACCGTCTCCTCCATGCCCCCCATGCTGCTGAGCATGTTGAAGAAGGAAGAGATCCTCGACCTGCTCGCCTACGTGCTGAGCGGCGGAGACAAGACGAATGCGATGTTCAAACCGTGAAGCCATGCGCTTCGATGTGACCGCCGACCCACACGAGAAACCCCAACCTCGCCACCCAGCATCCCTAAATCGCCATGCGCCGCTTCTTTCTCACATTCCTCTTATACTCGGCTCTCTGCCCCTCGCTCTATGCAGCGCAACCCAACATCATCCTCATCTACACCGACGACCATGGTCATGCCGACCTCGGCATCTATGGTGCAGTGAAGGACATCAAAACGCCGAATCTTGATGCGCTGGGCCGCAGCGGTGTGGTAGCGACGCATGGCTACAGCACCGCGCCGCAGTGCGTGCCTTCGCGGGGTGGCGTGATGACGGGGAGATTCCAAGGCCGCTTCGATCTCGATAACAATGGTTCCGCACTCGATGGCTTCAACAAAGAGACCACCATCGCAACGCGACTGCAAAACGCGGGCTATGTGACGGCGCAGTTTGGCAAGTGGCACCTCGGGCCGCAGAATGCGATCACGCAGCACGGCTTCAAGCATGTGTTTTCGCAGCACTCGCAGGTGAAGTTCGCTGCGAACATTACGCTCGACGGGAAAGACAGGCCGATGGGCGATCTGCCGCCGACCGAGTATCACCTTGATGGCTGCTCCAAGGCCGCTGCGTCGATCATCGAGCGCTACCACGACCAGCCCTTCTTCCTCTACGTCGCCTATCGCGCTCCGCACACGCCGCTGGATGCGCCGCAGAGCTACATGGATCGCTTCCCCGGCGAGATGCCTGAGCGCCGTCGCGCTGCGCTCGCCATGCTTTCGGCGATTGATGATGGTGTGGGACTCATCACGAGCACTTTAAAGAAGCACAACCTCACTGAGAAAACGCTCATCTTTTTCATCGGCGACAACGGCGCACCGCTCAAAATCCACAAGATCGACTCGCCGCTCAAAGGCGATCCCGGTGGCTGGGATGGCAGCCTGAACACACCACTCAATGGCGAGAAAGGCATGTTGGCCGAAGGCGGCATGTCCACGCCGTTTCTTATCGCCTGGCCCGGCACCATCCCCAGTGGCCAGACGTATGAGCATCCCGTCAGCGCCCTCGATTTCGCGGCGACAGCGGTGAGAGTCGCTGGAGCTTTAGCTCCAAACGGTTCGGCTAAAGGCGAAGCCACGTTGGATGGCGTGAACCTCCTCCCACACCTCACCGGCGAAAATAAAGCGCCGCCGCACGACGCGCTCTACTGGCGCTGGATGGCCCAGAGCGCAGTCCGCGAAGGTAACTGGAAACTCCTGCGCGGTGACGAGCGCGAATACCTCTACGACCTCAGCATCGACCGCGAGGAGAAGCGCAACCTCGCCGCGAAACATCCCGAGATCGCCACACGCCTCCGCACCAAGCTCAAAACCTGGGCCGACGGCCTCAATCCACCTGGCATGGCCCTCGGCCCGATGGCCGCGACTTGGAACGACTACTTCGATTTTTACCTCGAAGGTAAAACCATCGCTGCTCCGGCAGGCAACGCCGGCAAAGGCAAGAGAGCCTCCGCATCAGCCACCAGCGGCTGGGAAGCTCGCAACGGCAAGCTCACAGCCCAAGATGGCATACTCACCGTGACACCCGACAAGGCCGACAAGGCCACCTTCATCACCCGCGCTCAACTCAAGCTCCCTGGCCCCGTCACCGCCAAACTCACGCTCAAAACCACCGTATCCGGCTCTGCCGCCATCGCCTGGCGTGTCGATGGGGATAAAGACTTCCTTCCCGCGAATCGCGTCACCTTTGAAATTAAAGCTAACGAAGACTGGCAGAACCACGAAGTCCAAATCCCCGCCAAAGGCCGCGTCATTCATGTACGCGTGCATTTGCCTGCGGGAGCCGCCCAGTTCCGCACACTCGATCTCCAACCTGCTCCTTGATGAACAAGCTCTTCGCCCTCTACTTCCTCTTCGCCCTCAGCTCTTCGCTCTACGCGGCACAGCCGAACGTCATCGTCATCCTCGCCGATGATCTCGGCTGGAGCGATACCACGCTGTATGGCAACACATCATATTATCAGACGCCGAACGTTGAGCGTCTCGCGAAGCGCGGCATGACCTTCACGCGGGCGTATTCGGCGAGTCCGCTGTGCTCGCCGACGAGGTCGGCGTTGCTCACGGGGCAAAGCCCAGCCCGCACGGGGATCACAACGCCGAACTGCCATGTGCCGCAGGTCGTATTGCAGGCGACGACGGGCACGAAAGCGGCACCGAATGAGAAAGCGATTCAGCCCACGCCACCGACGCGATTGAAGCCCGAGTATCGTACGCTCGCGGAGACGCTGAAGGACGCAGGCTATGCTACGGCGCATTTCGGCAAGTGGCATCTCGGGCCTGAGCCGTATTCGCCATTGCAGCAGGGTTTCGATGCAGACCTGCCACATCATTCCGGGCCGGGGCCTGCGGGTAGTTACGTCGCCCCGTGGAAGTTCAAGGACTTCGACGCGTCTCCCGGAGAACCCGATCAACACATCGAAGATCGCATGGCAAAGGAGGCGAC
Organism: Verrucomicrobiota bacterium; assembly: GCA_031411235.1. Taxonomy (GTDB): domain Bacteria; phylum Verrucomicrobiota; class Verrucomicrobiia; order Verrucomicrobiales; family Verrucomicrobiaceae; genus JANOAR01. Next base: position 13,302 of record JANOAR010000320.1, read on the forward strand.
CGCGTTCATGCAGAAGCACAAGGACAAGCCGTTCTACATGAACTACTGGATGTTCAGTGTTCACGCACCCTTTGATGCCAAGAAGGCGAACATCGAGAAGCATCGCGCCCGCATGGATCCGAAGGATGCGCAGCGTAGCCCGACGTATGCGGCGATGATCCAGAGCATGGACGACACCATCGGCACGCTGCTCGATGTGCTCGACCGCCTCAAGCTCGCTGATCACACGATCATCATTTTCACCTCTGACAATGGTGGGAACATGTATAACGAAATCGATGGTACCACGCCCACCAGCAATCGCCCCCTGCGTGGTGGCAAGGCGACGATGTTTGAAGGCGGCACGCGAGTTCCTTGTGTCGTTGTCTGGCCTGGAGTCACCGCCGCTGGCAGTCGCAGCGATGCGATCATCCAGAGTGAGGATTATTATCCCACATTGCTCGAAGGACTCGCCTTGAAGCCCGCCGAAGGTCAGCGCTTCGACGGCGCGACCATTCTGCCCGCACTGAAAGGCGATGCGCTCGCCGACAAAGCCGTCTATGAAGGCGCGTCGAATTTTCCGCTCTAGAAAAAGGCAGGTTGGTGATTTTGCTGACACTGCTTCACGCGGTGCTGACAAGCATATTTTTAAGCGTATACAAAACTTTGGCGAAGTAGCGCGATTTTCGATTGCCTGGATTTTGCTTGTTATTGTGCTGATCGGTAGTGTGTCATTTCAAACAAGAGGTCTTGAGAGGTACTACTTACATTATCAACCAGCTAGCGGCGG
>JANOAR010000321.1:0-4082 GCA_031411235.1 Verrucomicrobiota bacterium
CTACACGCTGAGGGTGTTCGACGAGATCGCCCAGGCCAAGCCATAGAACTGATTGTGCCAGACATTGAAGGCGCAGCTTGAGGCATGGAACCATGCCTCGGCTGCGCCTTCTTGCTTTGGAACGGATGCCCTGCGTGTGGCTTGACCGATGCGACCCTACACGAGAAGACGCAAAAAAAGCGGCATGGTCGGGTGAGACCATGCCGCCTTGGCTACAATGAATTGTCAGCAACTGAGGGCTGAAGCAGCGCACTTATCAGTCGCAATGGCCGGGGCAGTAGAAACTGCAATAACCATTGGACCAGTAGTGTCCGTGGTGATGCTCGTGGCAGCCGCAGAACCGTGTGGAATGCTCCAGTGCGGCGGGCCGAGAGAGGCCAGCCTGTGCAGGAGTGGTGTTCATGATCATGAAGCCTGCGACCGCAAGGGCAGCGGTGGTGAGAAGAAGCGTGAGTTTCGTTTTCATTGGTAGATTAGATATTGTTGCTTGGTTTGCGCTGCGTGCCGCCATCGTTGGCTGACGAATTGGATGTTGCAGCGGCGACTCCGACGAAAGCCTGCCCGATGTATTCAAGCGCCGCACTTTTTTCAAATGGCTGGGGTAGTTACCCCATAGCCTTATCAAGCTGATCAATCAAAGTATCGTCCGCACACAACCCAACACACACCCACGCATGAAAACTAATCTTCTCCTTCTACCCCTGCTGCTTTGCTGGCTGGGGATTTCCGCCACAACTCAGGGCCGCACGGTGAACTATGAGCTGGTGCTCGCGCAGACGGATGGCCCGCTCACGGGTGGACAAAAGGCGATGACGATCAACGGCAGCCTGCCCGGCCCCACGCTGCGATTTGTGGAAGGTGATGATGCCGTGCTGCGGGTGCGCAATGACTTGAAGGAAGAAACCTCCATCCATTGGCACGGGCTACTGGTGCCGAACGATCAAGACGGTGTGCCGCATGTGAACATGGCGGGCATCAAGCCTGGCGAGACGCGCGAGTATCGCTTCCGTTTGCGGCAGAGCGGCACTTTTTGGTATCACTCCCACAGTGTGTTGCAGGAGCAACTCGGCATCTATGGCGGCATCGTTATCACGCCCAAAGGTGGCGAGCGAATCAAAGCCGATCACGACCTCGTGGTGGTGCTCTCCGACTGGACTAATGAGCGTCCGTATGATGTGTTGGGCCAGCTCCGCGCGGGGCGCGAGTGGCAGCAAATCAAGAAGGGCACGGCACAGAGCATTGTCGGTGCCATCCAACACGATGCCCTGCCGGACATGATCAAGCGTTCGATGAATCGGATGCCGCCCATGGACTTTTCCGATGTCGGCTATGATGCCTTTCTCGCCAATGGAGAGCCAGCGGCAACATTTGCCGCACGACCCGGAGCGAGCGTGCGAGTGCGGCTCATCAATGCCAGCGCGAGCACTTACTATCATCTGGAGTATGCAGGCGGGCCGATGAAGATCATCGCCGCCGATGGCACGGAGGTGCAGCCCGTTTCGACAGGGCGCTTCCTCATGGCCATCGCCGAGACTTATGATCTGCTTTTGCATGTGCCGACCAAAGGCGGAGCCTGGGAACTGCGTGCCACTGCACAGGATGGCACGGGCCACAGCAGCCTGTTTATCGGCCAAGGTGATCGGCACGCCGCGCCCGATGTGCCAAAGCCCAATATCTATAAGCCGATGGCTGGAATGGGCAGCATGAGTGGGATGAGCGGCATGAGTGGGATGAGCGGCATGTCGGGAATGAAGGGCATGGATGCGGGCGAAATGGCCGGAATGGATCACGCCAGCATGGGCCAGGGTGACATGTCGCCCCCCGAGCCCGCGATGAATCATGCTGCGATGGCAGGCATGAAAGGCATGGATCACAGCGCCATGCCCATGCCTGCGCAGAAGCCTGCCGCCGCCATGCCACCGATGGCGGGAATGGAAGGCAGCGGTGCCATGTCCAGCAGCATGGATGACCCCGAGCGCCCTGGCAGTCCGTATGAAAAGCTGCGTGCCCTACGCTCCACCGAGATTTCAGACTCACGGCCGCTGCGCGAATACACCTTCCACCTTCAGGGCGACATGATCCGCTACGTCTGGACGCTCGACGGCAAGACCTTCACCGAGGCAGATACGATCAACGTGCGGCGTGGTGAGAAGGTGCGCTTCACCTTCATCAATGATTCGATGATGCACCATCCCATGCACCTGCACGGGCACTTCTTCCGAGTTGTCACCAGCGCAGGCAGTCGCTCGCCGATGAAGCACACCGTGGACGTGCCACCCATGACCCATCGCACCATCGAATTCGCTGCTGATGAACCGGGCGACTGGATGATGCACTGCCACGTTCTCTATCATGCCGAGGTGGGCATGATGCGCGTCGTGCATTACGAGGACGCTCCAGAGCCTAGCTACATGGCCCATCATCCGATGAATGCCTTCCCGCTGATTGGCGGCCCGCATGATCCCAAGTTCTTCTTTGGCGAAGGCGTCCTGCTTTCGCAAATGACCGAAGGCAGCGTCTCCGTGCAGAACAATCGCAACGGCCTCATGGCTCACTGGCAATCGCGCATCGGCAATGGCAGCGACACCGATTACGAGCTGGGCATCGACTACGACCGCTTCATCACCTCCAACCTCAGCGCCTTCGCCAGCTATGAATGGAGCAATGGCATCAACGAGAATCGCGGCATGTTCGGTGCCCGCTACTTGCTGCCCTTCCTCATCCAATCCCAAGTCTCCGTGGATACCGATGGCGACTTCCGTTTCACTATTGGCAAAGCCTTCCCCATCACCGCCCGCTTCTCCGTCTTTGGCCGCACCCAGTATGACACCCAAGCGCGCTGGGAGACCACCGCCGGGGCTGAGTATTTCCTGCACAAGAACCTCTCCATCGTCGGCCAATGGCACAGCGAATACGGCTGGGGAGCTGGCGTGGGATTCCGCTTCTGAGCCTAGCCCCCCTCGCAGTCCTGCGCGCAGTGCCACCAGGCCCCACCGAGCCATTAGATGATGCACTTTCAAATGATCTCCATGAAAGTCGCCTGCCAGCCGAACGCGCAGGTCAACCAATGCTTCCTCTGCCATCAGACCACCTCATGCAACGACATCAAAGGTGTCGGCTTTTACAAGCACCCCTGACGACCCTGACGGATCACCCGCCATCCCCATGAGCGCCGCGACAAGTTACCGCCGCGCCGCGCTGATCAGCTCATCCAGCTTGTTCAGCACGTCCTGCATCTGGCTCGGGTTGTAGTTGCTGTCGGCGCTCTGGCCCAGCGTGCTCACGCCGTTCGTGTTGTTGCTCGTGCCGCTGATGGCGCTGTTGAGTTGAGCGTTGGTTACTTCGCCGGGGGCACCGTCGTTGCCATTGCTGCCGGCATTGCCGCGTGGGAGGCCGAACTGAAAGCGCACGTTGCTGCCGTCGAAGCTCGTCTGCACCGTGGCTTGCTGACCGGGATCGAGCGTGGTCACGCCATCCACCACGGCTTGGGCAAAGGGTGGGCCTTGGGCTCCTTGTGGCCCTTGGCCTCCGTCACTGCCGTTGTTTCCGGACTGGCCTTGGCTGCCGTCGTTCCCGCGTGGGATGCCGAAGGTGAAGCGCACGTTCGTGCCATCAAAGCTCACGCTCACCGTGGCGGAGTCGCCGGGGTTCAGCGTGGTCACGCTATCCACCAGCGCTGTCGAAAACGGCGGACCTGCGGGGCCGACGAGTCCTTCCTGTCCCTGCGGGATTTCGAAGGTGAAGTGCAAGGTATTGCCACCACGTTCACGCTCGCGTTCGCCGGAGTGCCCTGCGGCAGCGTGGTCGTGGCGTCCACCTGCGCGGCGGTGATACCAGAGCCGTTGCCGATGAGGTCGATGATTCCGGCAAACTGACCACGGAAACGGTCAGCGTCGATGTTTTGGCCGTTTTGGGGCCAGGCTGCGTCGAAAGGCATAAATGAAGAAGCTGAAGGTTAGGTTAAAAAGAGCGGGGGGACTCAGGCCCATGCCTGCATCCCCCCGCTGATTTCGCTGAACTCAGGGAACAACGATTTGAGTGATCGGTCCCGGCCCGCTTTCCCCCGCACCGTTCACGGAGGT
>JANOAR010000322.1:0-7040 GCA_031411235.1 Verrucomicrobiota bacterium
GCTAAAAATCTTCGGTCACTTTGTCCCGTTCCGGTCATACAACTGTGAATGGATGTTTCAAAGCCAGCCGATATGCCGAATCAGCGTCACGAGGAGTTCGTGGGGCTGCTCACGGTGTCGCATCACAAACTGCTGGGCTACCTGCTCTCGCTGCTGGGGCGCTGGCATGATGCGCAGGATGTGCTGCAGCGGGCGTCGGTGCTGATGTGGCAGAAGTTTGGCTCGTTTGAGAGCGGCACCGACTTCACCGCCTGGGCCAGCACGATCTGTTTCTATGAGGCGAGATACTTCCTGCGCACGGCATCGCGCTCGCCTTTGCAGTTCGATGAGAGCTTGCTCGCTCTGCTTTCAGAAGAGCGCGCCGAAGAGTTGCCGCAGCATGAGCGGCGCATGGAGGCTTTGGAGCTGTGTCTCGGATCACTTCGGGACGAGGATCGTGATCTGCTGCGCACCTCGTGCGCGGAGCATGGCGAGATCATCGCACTGGCCGCGCACCTGGGACGCGCACCGCGCACACTTTACAACAAGCTCGCCATCCTCCGCCGCATGTTGGCGGATTGTGTGATGAGCCGATTACAGGAGGAGATGTCATGAACATGGATCAAAAAAAGCGATGGTTTGAGCTGTTCACCCTGCACGGGGCGGATGCGCTCACGCCGGATGAGCACGCAGAACTTCAAGCCATCCTGCGTCGCGATGCTGCGGCGCGTCGTCTGTGGTTTGTGCATCAGGATGTCGAGATGGGTTTGCGTGCGCATCTGGCCGCTGCGCCTGTGGCGTCGGCACCATTGAAGTCGGCGCGGAAGCCTGCTTACTGGTTGCAATGGCGTCCGCTGACGGCGGCGGCGGCGGGGATTGTGTTCGGCATGTTATACACGTCGGTGGTGTTTGGCTTCGTCACGCAGCGGCAGTTGCGGATACAGACTTTGCTCACCGAGGGCTTTGAAGATGCGGAGATGATTCACGACCGTGGGGTGCCGTCGCGCATGGAGGTGTGGTCGGGTGATCTTCAGGCTCCGCAGGACGCGGAGGGCGATGTGAAGCCTGCGGAAGGTAGGCGCATGGTCACGCTGCCGCCGGTGGAGAAACGGGACTTTAGCTATGCCTTTCGATTTGTGGATGTGTCAGCGCTGCCACCGCTGAGTGCCGGGCAAACGCGTGAGATCGAAGTGACGGCACAATTTCATGGTGCCATGCCGGGCGTGCATGAACGGTTCCAGATTCGTCTCGCGGCCTTTGCTGACGACGTCGCCGGGGCGCGCGAAATCTGGGTGAGAAACCATGTCGATGAGCTGGCGCTGCTGCATGTGGCGAAGACGGTCAGGGTGCCATCAAGCACAGCAGGCTGGACGACTCTGCGCTCGACGATGGATGTGCCTGCTGGCACACGACTGTTGCTCGTTTCACTCGCCGCAGGCGTGGTGGACGCCGATGCGGCGAAGACCGCGCACTACCTGGATGATGTGCAAATCCGCCTCATCACCCACGAAGCACCACTGCCCTGATACCTCGACCGCTCTTCTTTTGTCATGAAACACCTGCTCACACTGCACCTCGTCACCGCCTGCTTGCTGCTCGTCCCACAATCCAACGCGGCCCCGCCCAATGTCGTCTATATCTTGGCCGACGACATCGGCTGGGGTGACATCAGTGCCCATGGCGGCGGTGTGCCCACGCCACACATCGACAAGCTCTTTTCCAAAGGCGTGGAGCTGACGCAGTTCATGGGTTGGTGCGTGTGCTCACCCACTCGCGCGATGCTGCTCACGGGGAGGCATCCGATCCGCGTGGGCACCGCGCCGGAGACTGGTGGAGAGCTAGACCCTGCGGAGACGACCCTCGCCGAGGGCTTCAAGGCCAACGGCTACCGCACCGGCGTCTTTGGCAAATGGCACAACGGCAATGATCCCGACACGCCGGAGTTTCGCGCTCACTTTGCGGAGGCGTTCAAGGCGATGCCGAACAAGAAGCCGGAGTTCGGTCATGGCGTGAACACGCATGGCTTTGATGAAGCGTGGATTTATTATGGCGGTGGCCCAGACCACTTCACCCGCCGCACCGTGAAAGGCAACGGGCCAGTTTCCTGGTGGCACAATCTGGAGTTCCGTCCGCAAGACGAAGGCTACACGGATGATTTGCTCACAAAGCACGCGCTGGAGTTCATCAACGCAAACAAGGCTCAGCCGTTCTTTTGCTACATCCCGTTCCAAATCGCCCATGCGCCTATTCAGGCCAAAGAGAGTGATTTGGCACAGATCGATCCTCAGATGGCCGCGAAGCTCCCCGCTGCCAGCGACAAGGCTACCGCCGAGGAAAAGCACATTCACGCCGCGATGCTGCACGCACTCGACAACAACGTCGCCACCATCGAGGCCGAACTGACGAAGCTTGGCTTGATCGAAAACACCATCTTCGTTTTCACCAGCGACAACGGCGCGATGGAAGCCGGCAACAGCCTGCCCCTGCGCGGTCACAAGCACACGCTCTACGACGGCGGCGTGCGCCTGCCCACCGTCATTCATTGGCCGAAAGGCGGACTCGTCGGCGGCAAAAAGTGGAATGGCCTCTGCGGTGCCTTGGACATGTTCCCCACGCTCATGGCGATGACCGACTCGAAGATGCCCGAGACCCGCCCGCTCGATGGAAAGAACATCTGGCCCGCCCTCCGTGACAACACCGTCAGCCCGGTAGAAAGCTACTACTGGGTCTGGCATGACTGCGACGCCATCCGCACCGCGCAGTGGAAGCTCCATCGCTTCTTCAATCGGTTCGAGCTTTACGACATCAGCAAAGATGAAACCGAGTCGAACAACCTCGCCGATGCCAATCCCGACGTGGTGAAATCCCTCGCCGCGAAGATGGACACATGGGCCGGCTCCCTCGGCGCGGCCCTCAGCCACCAGCCCGCGCCTGCCAAATACCACACGCCAGCCGCACCCGAAGGTGAAGTGCTCGCCGTGACTGTGACCATCTCCGACACGGCCAAGCCCAAGGATCGCCTAGCCATCAACATCGCCAACTGGAGCGGCACCCAATACGCCACCGACTGGATCGAATACGACATCGCCTTCTCGCCTAACACACCGAAGCGACACCCGTATTTCTCCACGCTCGAAGGCAACAACAGCAAGCCCTTCGGCCCGCTGTTCAAGCCCGGTGCCGCCGTCGATCAGCATGGCCACGACCAAGTCACCGGCCCCGGCATCGCCGATGGCAAAAGCGTCTGGGAGCACCGCATCATCGGCCTCGCCACCACTGCGCCCGGCCCGCTCGGCAAGCACGGCGTCGTCTTCACCGGCGGCACCGCAGGCACCTACACGATCTACCTCGACAACCTCCGCCTCCGCCACGCTGACGGCACCACGACCCCAATCTGGAGCAACGGCAAAGACACGCGTGCCTCCACGTTCAAGGCGAACGCCCTCTTCAAAGACCTCCAAGTCCGCGCCGTTGATAAAGCGGAAGCAGGCAAGTGATCATCTCAACTTTACCGACACCCATGAAATACCGACACCTCATCATCACGGCACTTCTGAGTTCGCTACTACCGCTCGCTGCTGCTCCAGCCACTACTTCCAAGCCCAACATCGTCTTCCTCCTCGCCGATGACCTCGGCGGCAGTGACCTGCATTGCTACGGGCATCCTTACTCGCGCACACCGAACATCGACTCCCTCGCCAGGGATGGCACGCGCTTCATGCAATACTACGCCACGGGTGCCACTTGCTGCCCCACACGCACGGGGCTCATGACCTCATGGTTTCCGGCGAGGTATGCGACCTATCCCGCGAACGGCGGGTTCGCGGATCGCGTCACCATTACCGAGCTGCTGAAGAAGAACGGCTATGCCACCGGGCACTTTGGCAAATGGCACATCGGGCCGGAACAAAAGTCCGGCATTTACGGCATTGATTCCATCGGCTCGGGTGAGGCAGAGGGCGGGAAGAAAAAGAAAGTCGCTGATGAGCGTGGCCGCGATGCTCACCTCTATGATGAGGCCATTCAGTTCATCGAGAAGAACAAGAGCGGCCCCTTTTATATCAACGTGTGGGGCCATATCCCGCACAACCCCGTGAACCCCACCGAAGGACTGGTGAAGCGCTGGGCCGATCTCAAAGTCAGCGACGGTGATTTCCCCGAGCAGATGCATGGCAAATTCAGCGATGTGCGAAATGCCAAAGGTGACGTGGACGATGGCATGCGCCGCTATCTCGCCGACATCGAATCGCTCGATGACAGCGTGGGCATGATCCTCAAGCGGCTCGATCAACTCGGCCTGCGCGAGAACACCATCGTCATCTTCAACACCGACCAAGGCGCGGACATGACCAAGGCAGGACAAGGTGGACTGCGCTTCAATCAAATGGGCTTCAATGGCTCCGTTCGCGGCGGCAAGCACACGCACTGGGAAGGCGGCGTGCGCTGCCCCTGGATCGTGCGCTGGCCCGGTCATGTGCCCGCAGGCCGCACGGATGAGCAATCCGTCATCAGCGGCGTGGACTTTCTGCCCACCCTTTGCGCCATCACTGGCGTGAAGATCAACACCAACGACTTCGATGGAGAGGACGCCTCCACCGCATGGCTTGGCAAAGCGCCGCATGTGCGCACCAAGCCCCTGCTCTGGAAAACCAGTGCGCCCGGCAGTGATGCCCAGATTCGCGAAGGCCAGTGGAAACTGCGCCTCCCCACGCGCAAAAAAGATGGCGAAGTCGAACTTCACGACATCCTCGCCGATCCCGCCGAGGCCGTGAACCTCGCCGATAAGCATCCCGACATCGTGAAGAAACTCTCATCGAAGCTGCAAGCCTGGATCGCCTCTTTGCCGAAGGAATACGAGAAGACCAAGGACAAGGATGATTGAGGCAGCTCACCGCGACCGATGTTACACACGGCCTTGATCCACCCGCCGATGCTCGGTCGGCGACATGCCAGTGACCGAACGAAAGGCGCGTGTGAAGGCGCTGTGATCCGCAAAGCCGCAGTCCAGGGCAATCTGGGCGATGGAGGCATCGGTTTCACGCAGCAGTCGGCAGCCAGCGGTGATGCGCGTCTTGGTGATCAATTGCATGGGACTGATGCCATGGATGCGCTTGATGGTGCGGGCAAAGCGCACCGCCGTCATGCCAGCCTTGCGTGCCAGTGATGACGGGCTGACTGGATCTTCGTAGGCCGTTTCGAGATAGCGCAACACCCGCGCCACCTCGGACGAAACGTCATCACGGCTCACGGGTGAAGCTAGGTCTTTGGAGATGCCGATGAGGCCCGTCACTTGGCCGCGTTCATCGCGGATGGGCAGCTTGCTCGTCAGCCCCCACACGGGCACATTGGGCCGCCGCCAGAACAACTCCAGTCGCTCGATGATGGGGCGTCCTGTGCGCAGCACCTGCTCATCCTGCTCCGTGGGGATGCGCCCATAATCACCAGGGCACACATCGCAGGGGCGCCTGCCGAGCATCTGCGATTTGTCCTTGAGACCATGTCGCACGACCAGCGACTGGTTCACCAGCACATAGCGCCCGGTGACATCCTTGATGAAAAAAGCCGTGTCGTGCATCAGATCGGCCACCTGCTCCACGAGACGCGCATCCATGAGCAGTGCGCCTTGATTCGAGAAGATGCCGGGAAGTGCTGAGGTGGCTTTTTTCATGCAGTGAGGATGCTCAGAAACGGTCACGAGTTAAGTGACTTCCACCCGTTTTGTCATTGTGTGGCTTTTGGGTTGTTCGATCCAGCTTGATGGTAGCGTCGTGCGCACGGAAGTGATGCTTCACGGCGAGCGTGTCGGCATCAAGGCACCCGCCCGCTAACCAGATACAAAGCCCGAGCGATCAAATCCCATAGCTCCGCAAACAGATGGCAAGCGCTCAAACCAAGAGTTCCTACTCGCCAATCTGCTCTCGCATTTCTACGTCGGGGATGCGGTCAGTCTCGACCTCGCCACCATCTTCTACCCGATGCCTACTGGCCAAGCCCTCGCCGTCGTCGGCCTGCCGCCCGGTGTCAGCTTCAATCCCACCACCGGCGTCATCAGCGGCACCGTGCTCGGCCTCGGCACCACCAGCGGCGTGGCGATTCAGATCAAACAAGGCAAAGCGGTGTGGCACGCCCTACTGCTGGATCTCGCCATCGAACCCTACCGCCGCGCGGCGACGATCATCTCGTTCAACTTCTGCCGCAGGGCCTCCATGTCGGGATCGGCAAAGCCAGAGTCCAGCGTGCTCACGGCGTTCGTGTTGTTGCTCGTCCCGCTGATCGCGCTGTTGAGTTGGGCTTGGCTGATCTCGCCGGGCGGGCCTTGGGCACCGTCGCTGCCGTTGCTTCCACTGCTGCCATCATTGCCGCGTGGGATGCCGAAGGTGAAGCGCACGTTGCTGCCGTCGAAGCTCGTCTGCACCGTGGCTTGTTGGCCGGGATCGAGCGTGGTCACGCCGTCCACCACGGCTTGGGCAAAGGGCGGGCCTTGGGCTCCTTGGGGCCCTTGGCCACCATCGCTGCCGTTGCTCCCTGCCGAGCCTTGGCTGCCGTCGTTGCCGCGTGGGATGCCAAAGGTGAAGCGCACGTTCGTGCCATCGAAGCTCACGCCCACCGTGGCGGAGTCACCGGGATTCAGCGTGGTCACGCTATCCACCAGCGCTGTCGAAAACGGCGGACCTGCGGGGCCGACGAGGCCTTCCTGTCCCTGCGGGAGGTCGAAGGTGAAGTGCAAGGTGTTGCCCACCACACTCACACTAGCATTCGCCGGAGTGCTCGGTGGCAGCGTGTTCGTGCCGTCCACCTGCGCGGCGGTGATACCAGAGCCGTTGCCGATGAGGTCGATGATTCCGGCAAACTGACCACGGAAACGGTCAGCGTCGATGATTTGGCCGTTTTGCGGCCAGGCTGCGTCGAAAGGCATAATGGAAGAAGCTGAAGGTTAGGTTAAAAAGAGCGGGGGGACTCAGGCCCATGCCTGCATCCCCCCGCTGATTTCGCTGAACTCAGGGAACAACGATTTGAGTGATCGGTCCCGGCCCGCTTTCCCCCGCACCGTTCACGGAGGT
>JANOAR010000323.1:0-11267 GCA_031411235.1 Verrucomicrobiota bacterium
GCGACGCAACTGCGCTGGCTGGCCGCGCTGCTACTCGCGCTCGTCGTGGGCGAGGGGCTGATGGGCTCGCAGGTGCGTGAGTTGACTGATGGGCTGGCCAAGGCCCACACGGGGCAAGGCCGTGCGTTGTGGGTTGGCGAGTTGGAGCAGAGTTGGGTGTACCTCGTGCATCGCAGCTTCTCGTGGCTGGTGCTTGCCGCTAGCTTAGGCTTTGCCTGGCTGGGACGTACAGCACTTCAACGCGGCCTCGGATGGCTGGAGAAAAGCATCGTCGCTCTCGTCCTCTCGCAGATGCTGCTGGGCATCGTGCTGGCGCATGTCGGCATCGTGCCTATCGCGCAAGTGCTGCACGTTGGCTTGTCCTCACTGCTGGTCAGTGGCCTGTGCTTATGGCTGCTGGGCAGTGGGACTTCGCCCGTGCGGTCATGACGTTGGCTACACGCGGCTGCGCACTTCGCCTTTGGCTAGCTTGGTCACGATCTCGTCGCCGGGTTTCACTTGGTCGGGATCGGTCAGCACACGCCCAGACTTGTCGGTGGTGTAGCTGAAGCCGCGTGTCAGGGTCGCGGCGGGGCCGAGGAGTTTAAGCATTTGCGCCTTGTTATCGAGGCGTTCGCGGAGACGGCGCAGAGCCAGAGGCATCGTTTGTTGCAGGCGATGGCTCGTCATTTCAAGGCGGTGGCCAGCGTCGGCGACGAGCTTCACGGGATGGTAGCGAGCAAGCGTTTGTTGCATCACCACCAGGGTGTCAGACCAGTCGCGCATGCTATCTTTTGCCGTGGTACGCCAGCGGTTTTCGGCATCATCCAGGGCTTGTTCCGCCTCGGCGAGCAGGCGAGGCGGCTCGCGCAGCAAGGCTCCGCGCGCGGTGAGTTCCAGCACACGCTGGTGCTGCTCCAGCGTACTTCCGATGCGGTGGCGCAGGGTTCTAGCCGTCGCCTCAAAGTGGCGCTGAAGCTCGGCACCATCGGGCGCGACGAGTTCCGCTGCGGCACTGGGCGTGGGTGCACGAAGGTCGGCGGCGAAGTCCGCGATGGTGAAGTCGATCTCGTGGCCCACGGCTGAGACGATGGGGATGCGCGAGGCGTAGATGGCGCGAGCGACGATCTCTTCGTTAAAATTCCACAAGTCCTCCAAGCTACCACCGCCACGCCCGACGATGATGGTATCGGGCGCGGGTAAGCCGAAGCGTGCGGTGTTATTGAGCGCCTCAATGGCGCGGGCAATTTCAGTTTCAGCTCCGCTGCCCTGCACACGCACGGGGAAAATGATGAGGCGCACCCACGGCGCACGGCGGGTGAGGATGGTCACCATGTCGCGGATGGCTGCGCCTGTGGGCGAGGTGACGAGGGCGATGGTGCTGGGGAATTTGGGGATGGGCTGCTTGTGCTCTTCGTCGAAGAGGCCCTCGGCGTAGAGCTTGCGCTTGAGCGCTTCAAACTTGGCTTGCAGCGCCCCTTGGCCTACGGGCTGCACGGTTTTCACCACAAGCTGATACTGCCCACGCGGCTCATACACGCTCAGCTCGCCATAGACTTGCACCGCGACGCCATCGCCGAGGCGGGCCGAGACGCGCTGGGCGACGCCACGAAACATCACACAGGAAATCTGTGCCCCGGCGTCCTTTAACGTGAAGTAATGGTGCCCTGAGGTCTGCGCCCGGTGGTTGCTGATCTCGCCCTCGACCCACACCTGCCCGATGCCCCCCTCCAGCACAGAGCGTATCTGGCGGGTGAGCTGGGAGACGGAGAGAACAGAGTCGGCTTCGGACATGGGCGGAATTAAAAAGCCGCTCGCAGCGGACTGCGAGCGGCTTGGTGATGCGTTGCTTATTGAGCTTCAGCTTACTTCTCGATGCTCAGCAGCTCGACTTCAAAGACGAGGGTCTGGTTGGCACCGATGCCTGGAGGGCCTTGCTCGCCGTAGGCCAGCTCGGAAGGGATGGTGAACTTGAACTTGGAGCCCACGTTCATGAGTTGCACACCTTCAGTCCAGCCTTTGATCACGCCATTGAGCGGGAAGGTCGCAGGTTCGCCACGGGTGACGGAGCTATCGAAGACTTTGCCGTCAATGAGGGTGCCGTGGTAGTGAACCTTCACGGTGTCGCTTTCTTTGGGCTTGGGACCTTCGGCGGCCTTCATCACTTCATATTGCAGACCGCTCTTGGTGGTGGTTACGCCTTCCTTCTTGCCGTTGGTGGCGAGGAAGTCCTTGCCAGCCTGGGCACCCTTTTCGGACTTGGCTTTTTCAACCGATTGCATGGCCACCTGGAAGGTTTCCATCGCGGCTTTGAGTTCAGCCTCGGGATACTTGGACTCCTTGTCTTCGAGCGAGGACTTGAGGCCTTCAACAAAAGCAGCGGTGTCGGGCTTGAAGCCCTGGCCCGACATACTCTTGCCGATGTTGCGACCGACGAAGTAGCTGACCTTATCAATGGCCACACCGGCCATAGGATCGCCCGTGGTTGCAGCAGCAGCTTTAGGTTCGGCAGGTTTGGCGGTTTCTTGGGCAGACACGAGGGTGAGAGCCGACATAGCGGCACAAAGGGTGAGGAAGCGTGGGTTCATTTGAGCCGGAAGGCTAAACGCCGGGGAAAAGGCGGTCAAAGCGAAAGGCGAGCTTTTTGCGCAAAATGACCAAATGTTTTTCCAAGCCCACAACGTGGTGAACTCATCAGCAAGTGTTGGCGCGGGCTGCATCATTTGCCTCGCACAACAGGCAAGTCCGCGCTCTAGCTGCCCGCGCACTCGCTACGTCGAGTGCGTCCTACGACCCTCAACATCCTTCATTACTCCCCATGCCCCGCCCCGACGCCCGCACTGCCGACCAGCTCCGCAAAATCGAATACATCCTTGATGTTGCCCCGCACGCCACAGCGTCGGTGCTCATCGGCTTCGGCAACACGCGCGTCATCTGTGCCGCGACGATTCAAGACGAAGTGCCTCGCTGGATGAAGCAGCAGAACGTGCAAGGCGGCTGGCTCACAGCGGAGTATTCCATGCTGCCCTATTCCACGCTGGATCGCAAAGACCGCGACAGCACGCGTGGCAAACTCGATGGCCGCAGCATTGAAATCCAGCGCCTCATAGGCCGCAGCCTGCGTGCCGTGGTGGATCTCAAAAAACTCGGCCAGCGCACGCTGTGGATCGACTGCGATGTGCTCCAAGCCGACGGTGGCACGCGCACCGCGTCCATCACGGGTGCCTGCATCGCGAGCGCAATCGCTTTCAATCGCTTGCTCGCCAAGGGCAAGATCACCCAGCAGCCGTTGAAGCGCAAAGTCGCTGCTATCAGCGCAGGTATCTTGAAGGGCGAGGCACTGCTGGATCTCTGCTACGTCGAGGACGCGGCTGCCGATGTGGATGCCAACATCGTCATGACCGAGGCGGGTGAGTTCGTCGAACTACAAAGCAGCGGCGAGGAGGCCGTCTTCAGCGAGGAGCAGATGCAGCAGCTCCTCGTGCTCGGCAAAAAGGGCATTCGTGAACTCTGCGCGATCCAAGACGAGGCCATACGTGCGGCAGAGAAACCCGCTGCGCCAGTGGCCCTGCAAAGCCTTGCAGAGATGTTTGCCAAGAAGTAAATCCGGCCCTTATCGCCCATGTCTCGCCTGCCGCTTTCGCTCTCCATCATCACCTGCAACGAAGAGGTGAATCTACGCCGCTGCCTCGCCAGCGCGGCTGAGTTGGCGAGTGAAATCATCGTCGTGGACTCGGGCTCGAAGGACGGCACTTGCGCTGTCGCGACTGAGTTCGGAGCCCGCGTGCAGCATCAGGATTGGCTGGGCCATCGCGACCAGAAAAACATTGCCCTCGGCCTCTGCACCCAGCCTTGGGTGCTCGCGTTGGATTCAGATGAAGAGCTGTCCGCCGAGCTGCGGCAGAGCATTCTCGCCTTCTTCGAGAGTGGCGAGCACGAGCGCAACGACGGTGCGTGGATGAACCGCCGCACTTGGTTCCTGGGCCGCTGGATACGCCACGGCGACTGGTACCCAGATCGCAAGTTGCGCGTCTTTCGCCATGACAGAGCCACCTGGTCTGGCAGCCCCGAGCACGACTACATCGCCCTCGCTGGGGATGGCCCGACGACACGACTCAGCGGTGATCTGCTGCACTATTCGTTCCGCGACATCAGCCATTATTTGAGCAAGCACATCGGCTACGCCGATGTCTTCCTCGCCCGCGAGCAAGCACGCGGCAGAGGCTTCTCCTGGCTCAGTGTATTGACTCGCCCCCCGTGGCGTTTCCTCCGCGCCTATGTGCTGCGCCTCGGTTTTCTCGATGGTTTTCCCGGCCTCTGGATCGCTGTGGCCACGGCCTTCTACGCCTTCGTCCGTTACAGCCGGACGTATGAAAACCCGAAATCATAATCAGACACTCGTTTGAAGCTCGGTCTCATCTACCACCAATTCATCCACGCGGGCGGCCTGGAGAACTACCTTGTCGAGTTCTCTCGCCAACTGCTGGCTCGCGGCCATGAGGTGCATCTTATCACCAGCATCAATGCCTCTGAGGTCGTCGAAAAACTCAAAGGTGCCCAGTGGCACATGATCCAGCGGCCCACGGGCTCGGCACTGCTGCGCATGGCCTACTTCAACCTCGCCGCAGGCAGAGTGGCGGCAGACTTGGGCATGGATCTCACCCTCGGGTTTGGCCGCACCACGACGCATGATCTGCATCGTGCTGGCGGTGGCTGCCATAGCCTCTACTCACGACTGCTGCCCTGGTGGAAACGCTACGCGCCGAAGAATTTGCTAGAGTTGCTGCTGGAGCGTCGCCTCTACAACGGCGGCCACACGCGGCATTTCATCATGAACTCCGCACGCGTCGCCGCACAAATCCAGGGCATTTACCCCGGCGCACGCGATCAGTGCAGCGTCATCTACACCGCCGTGGATACCCAGCACTATCGGCCTGCCGAAGATCGCGCCAGCCATCGTGCCGCGCTGTGCAGCGAACTGCGGGCAGATGCTTCAAAACCCATCGCCTTGTTTGTTTCTCTGAGCCATCGCCGCAAAGGCCTCGACGCCCTGTTGCACGCGTGGCGCGCAGTGGATGCCACCCTGTGGATTGCTGGCAAACCGCTGGGCAAGCGCTACACCGCCCTCATTGAGCAGCTCGGCCTCCAGACCAAGGTGAGAGCGCTGCCGCCTACCAACGACCTCGTTCGGCTCTACCAAGCAGCGGATTGGTTCGTCCACCCAACCCTCTACGACGCCTGCGCCAATACCGTGCTCCAGAGCATGGCCTGCGGTTTGCCCGGACTTATCTCGGCCCAAGACGGCGCGATCGACCACATCCATGATGGCGAAAACGGCCTCATCCTCTACCACCCGCAGAAGGTAGAAGAACTCACCAGCCGCCTCCGACAAGCCTTTGCCCTACCCGAGCAAGAGCGAGCCGCTATGGGCTCCCGAGCCCGAGATACCATGCTGCCGCTCACCTGGGAGGCGCATATCGACGCATGGCTGGAGGTGATCGAGAGAACGAGGAGCGCGACGCTCGAGAGTCGCTAGAGACTGTTTTTGTGCGTGGCAACGGAGTGTTGTGCTGCCGATGCAGCAGTTTTTTGCAAAACAGTGCAAACCATGTATCCTCGGTGCGCCCTTTCAGGCGTATCTATCGCCACTACCCCCAACCATCATGCCAGAAGAACCCACCGAACCGCGCGGCGACGGCTCCAACCGCCGCAATCAAGAACCCCCCTTTAATTGGAAGGGGTTCGTGCTGTTTGGCTTGGCTGGCACCTTTGTGCTGTTTGCCTACATGAGCACGAGTTTGCAGAAGGTGGGCAAACAAATCAGCTACCCTGAATTCAAGGTTCTGGTCGAGCGTGGCGACGTTTTCACCGACGAAAAACATCCTCTCAAACTCGAACGCCAACAGACCACGATGGCTGAAATCATCCGTGGCTATGCCCTCACCGAGGCTAAAGCAAACAAGCCCGGCCAAGTCGCGCTGGCCAAGCCCACCAACCTTGCAGAGAGCGATTTGATTCCCTTCAATGTGATCGTGAACCTCGACTACCAGAAGGAAGAACTGCGTGAGTTGATGACCAAGAACAACCTTGTTCTCACCCCCGACTATAACAACAGCGAGATGGGCTCGCTCATCGTCAGCCTGTTGCCCGTACTGCTTATCATCGGCCTGCTCTACTTCATGGTGCGGCAGCAAATCAAGAGCGCGGGACGCGGCGCGATGGGCTTCGGCAAGAGCAAGGCCAAGCTGCTCAACCATGACCGCAACAAGGTCACCTTCAAAGACGTCGCCGGCGTCGAAGAGGCCAAGGAAGAAGTGCAGGAGTTGGTTGAGTTCCTTCGCGACCCGAAAAAATTCCAGCGCCTCGGCGGCAAGATCCCCAAGGGCGTGCTCATGGTCGGCTCGCCCGGCACAGGCAAGACACTCCTCGCCAAAGCCATCGCCGGGGAGGCCGATGTGCCTTTCTTCAGTATCAGCGGCTCAGACTTCGTCGAAATGTTTGTCGGCGTCGGTGCGAGCCGCGTGCGCGACATGTTCGAGCAAGGCCGCAAGAATGCGCCCTGCATCGTCTTCATCGACGAAATTGACGCTGTCGGTCGCCATCGTGGCCACGGCATGGGCGGCGGTCATGACGAACGCGAGCAGACGCTGAATGCGTTGCTCGTCGAGATGGACGGCTTTGAGGCGCAGGAAGGCATCATCATCATCGCCGCGACCAACCGCGCCGATGTGCTCGATCCCGCGCTGCTGCGCCCAGGTCGCTTCGACCGCCAAGTCACCGTGAGCCTGCCCGATGTGAAGGGCCGCGATGAAATCCTCAAAGTCCACGCCAAGAAGGTCAAGCTCAGCGAAGACGCCAACATCTTCAAGATCGCCCGTGGTACTCCAGGTTTCTCCGGTGCCGAGTTGGCCAATCTGATCAACGAAGCGGCTCTGCTCGCGGCTCGTCGCAACTTAAAATCCATCGGCACCCCAGAGCTTGAAGAGGCCCGCGACAAAGTCCGCTGGGGCCGCGAGCGCCGCAGCATGGCACTCAGCGAGAAGGACAAAGAAAAGACCGCCTACCACGAGGCCGGACACGCCATCCTCATCGAAGTTTTGGAAAATACCGACCCCCTGCACAAGGTCACCATCATCCCGCGTGGGCCATCACTCGGCTCGACGATGTGGTTGCCCGAGGAAGACAAATTCACCGACCGCAAAGACGAGCTGCTCGACCAACTCGTCGTCGCGATGGGCGGACGTGTGGCCGAGGAGATCAAGTTCAACAACGTCGCCAGCGGTGCCAGCGGTGACATCCAAATGGCCACCAGCACAGCCCGCAAGATGGTCTGTTCTTGGGGCATGAGCGAGAAGCTCGGTATGGTGCGCTACGCCTTTGACCCCATGGAAATGCGGGTCACATACAGCCAACACACCGCGACGCTCATCGACGAGGAGATCAAGCGTTTCATCGACGAAGCCTATGCCAAGGCGATGGAACTGTTGCTCAAGTATCGCGAGCAGCTTGATGCCATCGCCCTCGCTTTGCTGGAATACGAAACGCTCGACGGCACCCACATCAAAGACCTCATGAAGCAGGGCTTCATGAGCGACCCACCCGAGCACTACCCCACCAAGCCCAGTGCGCCACCGCCTCTGCCTGTGCCTGCCAATGTGAAGCCCACCCGCGCGGAGCCCGAGGAAGACCTCGGTGGCCTCAGCCCCGTGCCCGCTTAGTCTTGCACGGAGAAGCTCGTGCTCGACTATCCCTCTATCCTCGCCGCCATCCTGCCCGTCTATCTCATCATGTTGATGGGGGCAGGCGCGAGGCGCTTCGGGCTCTTGCCTGCCGAGAGTGATGCCGGGCTCATGCGCCTCTCGGTGAACCTCCTTTTTCCCTGCCTCATCTTCGAGCGCATGGTTGGCAATGAGGCGCTGATGAGTGCCTCACGCGTGGTTGTTGCAGCGAGCTTGGGCTTTGGCCTTGTGGCGTTCGGCATCTTCATTGCCTACCACGTCGCCCCGCTCATCGGTCTGCGAGTTGGCGAGGGCCGTCGTACCTTCGCCGTCACCACGGGAATCCAAAATTATGGCTTCGTCGCCATTCCGGTGATCACCTCGTTGTTTGCTGGAAAAGAAATCCTCGGCGTCATGTTCACCTTCACCCTCGGCGTCGAGTTGGCCGTCTGGGTGCTCGGCGTCGGCACACTGACGGGCCTCGCGAAGGCCCCATGGAAGGCCGCGCTCAACGCCCCTGTGCTCTCCATCATCACCGCACTGACGATCAATTTCCTCGGTTATGGCCTGCTCTGGCCTTTGGTGAAGCCGCTCTGCGGTGGGCTCATTTTACAAGTCTTGGGGCAAGGCCAACATCTGCCCATCGTCCTGCATTCCCTCCTCAGCACCCTTGGCAATTGCTCCGTGCCACTGAGTGTCCTACTCATCGGTGCCAGCACTTATGATCTGTGTGGCCGCGAGCCCCTCTGCTGGCCCATCGCGTTGGCTAGCCCGGTTCTGCGTTTGGCCGTGATCCCCTGTGCCTTCATCGCGGTTGCCTGCTTGCCTGGGCTCAGCCTAGAACTGCGCCGCGTCCTCGCCGTGCAGGCCTCCATGCCCTCCGCCATGTTTGGCATCGTCATCGCCCGCCACTACGGCGGCCACGCCGCCACGGCGGTGCAGGTGGTGCTAGCGACGACTTTGGTGAGTCTCATCACCACACCCTTCGTCCTCGCCTATGCATTAAAGTGGCTGCATTTGGGGTGAATGGCCTTCCACTCACGATGCCCTCACCCGTGAGCACGCGCTGGCTTGCGATTTTTTTAACGACCTGATATTCCCTCCACCATGACCACCCTTCACATCGCGATCGCTGTTTTATTTCTCAGCCAACTCACCTTGCCTAGCGCCAGTTCCGCAGAGCCGCAGGATACAAGCACCCAGGTGCTCCCATGGAAGGACGGCAAGAAAGCCGCCATCATGCTGGGCTTTGACGACAGCGCGCCGAGCCAGTTGCAGAACGTCGTGCCAGAGCTGGAGAAGCGGAAGATCATCGGTAACTTTTACCTCGTCACTGGCAACACGCTGTATGCCTCACTGAAACGGCGATGGGAAGACGCGGCGAAGAGCCCCTATGTCGTCGTTTCCAATCACACCTTCACGCACAAGGGCGTGAACAACGCCGAAGAACTGGAGCCCGAACTGGCCAAGGGCAACGAAGTCCTCTACGCCCTGCATCCCGAGCGCAAACAGCCGCACCTCATGGGCTTCGGCAGACCCGGCGGTGTGCCGTGGAAAGTCACGGCAGAAGAACAGCGCAGCGCATTGGCGAAGCATCACCTCGTTGATCGCCCGCCCTTTGCGGGCCCACCGATCAACTACAAATCCTCCGCCGAAACCCTCGCCGTCGTCGATGCCGCCATCGCGAATGGCGACATGCGCCAGCTCGTCTTCCACGGCGTCGGCGGCGACTGGCTGGTGACCCCCGTGGACTGGTTCACCGCCCTGCTCGACAAGCTGGAAGCCGTCCGCGATCAAGTCTGGATCACCGATGTCGTCTCCTGGCACCAGTACATCACCGAGCGCAGCAGCGCCGAGATCAAGCCCCTAACGTCCGACAAAAACAGCATCAGCCTCGACCTCACCAGCAAAGCCGATCCCACCCTCTACGACCTACCGCTAACCCTCTCCACCAAGGTCCCCGCCGACTGGAAAACCTGTACCGTGACGCAAGGCACAAGTTCATCCACCATCGCCGTGCGCGACGGTGCAGCGCAGTACGATGCGTTGCCTGGAGGTGGGGCGATCACGCTGAAGCAGGTGGAGTGAGTGCGTCGGTTTCAGTATTTCAAAGTGGCAAACACTTTGACCTTGTTTCGTCAGATTGCGATTAGCAGGTGGCTTGTGCCTACATGAGCCTAACGGAAGAGTTCCTCGATTGTAGCTCCGTATTCCAAGATGACTGGGTTGAACGGATCGGCAATTAGATCAGCTCCCTCTGTTACATGCGTCACCGCTCCTGTGCCGCCTTCATCGTACTCGATCACGCCTTCTGGATACTCGGTGTATTCAAAACAAACTGAGTTCGGCTCGCCACAATGTTCGCAATCAATCTCGTGCAGCGCTTCATAAAATAGGCGCAAACCCTGTGGGCGAGAATCGGTACTTGAGCATTCAAATGCGATGTCGGCGATGTCCCATTCACTGGGCTTATTGCACGTAAGGCACTTGACGGTGTAGGGCTTACATGGCTCGGGTTGTTGTGTTGGAATATTATCGTTGTCTTGTTGGTCTATCATAGGTTGGCAACTAGTTTACAGACCCACAAGCACCGATTCAACGGATCGGTCGAAAATAGTCAAAAAAACTTTAGAGGTGATCCCTGAATAATATCTTCCTATTAAAAAGGCTAACCAATTTGACAAAGTGTCAGTCCCTTCACGTAAAGGTACAGGCTTTATGGAACAATGGGTGTTAGCTTGAGTTTAGCCTTCGGAAATTTGCCTGCAAGATTTTCGATTAGCGTGATCACCTTGTCTAGCTCAGAAGCGCCGTGTCTGTCTATCGCATCCTCGATATCAGCTTCCCCGGTCGTAATGTGGGCCTTGTCATCTCCCCAGAATATGTTAGCAACGCAGTCATCTCTGGCCTCTCCAAGGGACTGCAGATACCTACCCACTATGCCGTGATGAACTGGTGTCCTAGTTTTCTTGTATATCTCATTTAAGTCATCACATTCGCCCTGTGTTAACACCATGTCCTCATCAAGTAGCTTCTTGAGCATGGTTGGAAACAAGTATTTGGAAGCCTCGAAAAACTGTTCCACGCAGTAAGAGTCACCCTTCAAACTCTGTCTCTTACTCAGGTCGAGCGCAATAATTAACTCTCTTACGCGCAGCTCTAGTGCGGTTGCTAAAACTTGCAGAGAGGCAAGCAGTAGGCCACCATCAAGGCAACGGTGGCTTCGGACAAAAAATACGACGACGCTTCATCTGAAGTGCGAAGCGCATCAACTCTCGCCTGAAGCCTGCGAATCTCAGATGCCTGTTCAGGTTCAAACTGCTCTTCAACTGATCGGATTTTCATGATTGGCTTCCTTCTTGGCCGAATAACTGGATCATTAACATTTTTATCGGTTTGTCACAGCACTTATTTCCGCGCAGCAGGCTTCCGCAGTGCCTCATTGAAAAGGACACCGAAAGGGTAGCGACCGGGAGGCAGGGATAGAGTCGATGCCTCATAAATGAGGACACCGTGGCTGATGGAGCCACGACTGATGAAAAAGAGCCTTGAAGACTACACGCGAGTGAT
>JANOAR010000324.1:0-6436 GCA_031411235.1 Verrucomicrobiota bacterium
GACTCAACAGCCGCATCCAAGCCATCAAGAGCGCGGCAAGAGGCTTCCGCTCCTTCGCCAACTATCGTGTACGCATCCTCTTCCACTGCGGCAAACTCGATCTCAAACCCTCAATCGCCCATTAAAACCCGCGTAGAACCCTAATTTGTGGGTTTTGTCCCAGCGTTCTTATAGCCGACGGATTTGTTGCCCTATTGCGCAATAGTTAACAAAAATGTCGCCATTGCCGCAAGAGCTTTGTTATTGGGGGCAAATCTGTCGGATAACGCGCCTTTACCCGCCGAACCCGACACGCCTGAGCCATGTCTGGAGGATCGGTGGCGGGGCGCGATCTGGCGGCGGCGGAGGTCGCCTTGGGCGGGGGAGACGTAGGTGCCGTGGTATCGGCGCGACTTTTTGAAGGCACCCAGCCTGAGGGACATCTCATTTTTTGAGAAATCGGGCCAAATGTCCTCTGCCAGGGCGGCGGCGCGGGGGGTGGCGGAATCCTGGCATGACGCTGGAATCCTTGATTTTACAAGGTTCGTGCCGCGACGGCGTCCTCCAGAGCCGTTTCACGGTGGCGTCGCTCCGTGGGTTAGCGGCGTGCCGCCCCTCCGGCGCGAAGGCCCGGCTACCCCAGCCAGGGCAGCAACTGCTGGACTAGCGCCTTCGACTGCGTGACGCGGAAGCTGTTGCCCATGGCGAGTACGACGTCCCTGCCTGCGCGGCTGCGAATGGTCAGGCGCACGGGGACATCGCCGGGGTACTGGCTCAGAATGCCCTCGATCATGTTCAGGTCGTCTTCGCCGTGTTGGGTTGAGTCCAGGCACAGATTTAGCGTTTGCGCATTGGCTTCGGGCAACTCCTGCGGGCGGGAAAAGTCTTCGTCGGGCACGTCGGGCATGACGCGCACGGTGGCCTTTTTGGGCTTCATGGGCTTTATGTCGCGAGCGGTGAGCCGATTCATCTCGGTGCGCTGGTCTTTGTCCACTCCGCAGCGCACTTCGACGACGTTGCCTGCGACCAAGTGCTCTTTGCACTTCTCATAGGTTTCGTTCCAGCACATCGCCTCGATGCTGCCCGTGAAGTCTTCCAGCACCAGGGTGCAGAAGGCTCGGTTATCCTTTTTGGTGTAACGAATGCCCGCGCTGTGAATCAGCCCGCCTACGGTGATGGTGCCTTTCTCGGTGATCTCTTCGATGGCGCTGATCTTGGTGAAGCGACTGCTCTCGAAGCTGCCGCGATAGTTGTCCAATGGATGCCCGCTGACATAAAATCCGAGTAGCTCTTTTTCAAAAGCGATCAGCTCCATCTTTGTCCACTCGTCCGTGACTTCGGGCTCGTCGTCCTTCTTTTTGCCGTTCTTTTTGGCGGGCTCGGGCGCTTTGGTCTTGGGCGGTGGAGCCATGCCGAAGTCGCCGAACAAGCTCGTTTGCCCGCTTTTTTTGTCCTTCTGCGCGGCGGCGGCGGCGGAGACGATTTGATCCAGCCGGGCGAACATGACCTTCCTCGCCTCACCAGCGAAGTCGAAGGCTCCGGTCTTGATGAGTGCCTCCAGCGCCTTCTTGTTCACGGCACGCGAATCGAGCCGCGAGGCGAAGTCTTCGACGTTCTTGAACGGGCCATTTTTCTCCCGCTCCTCCAGCGCCGAGAGCATGGCACCTTCGCCCACATTCTTGATCGCGCTGAGGCCGTAACGAATGGCGTTGGGCTTGTCATTGGGCGCGTCGTCAGTGCGCTCGGGCGAGAACTTGATCGCGCTCTTGTTCACGTCGGGCGGCAGGATTTCGATGCCCATGCGCTGGCACTCGGCGACGAAGTTGCTGATCTTGTCGGTGTTGTTGACTTCGTAGCTGAGCACCCCGGCCATGAACTCCACGGGGTAGTTCGCCTTCAAATAAGCCGTGCGGTAGGTGACGATCCCGTAGGCGGCGGAGTGCGATTTGTTGAAGCCGTATTCCGCAAACGTTTCCAGCACGTCGAAGATTTTGTGCGCCTGCTTTTCCGGGATTTCGTTGGTCTTGATGCAACCCGCGACGAAGACCAGACGCTGCTGCGCCATCTCCTTCGCGTCCTTTTTCCCCATGGCGCGGCGCAGGATGTCGGCCTGGCCCAGGGAGTAGCCTGCGAGCAAGTTGGCAGCCTGCTGCACCTGCTCCTGGTAAACCAAGATGCCGTAGGTCTCCTTGGAGATTTGCTCCAGCAGCGGATGCGCGTATTCCACTTCCTCGTCGCCCTTTTTTCGAGCGATGTAGCTGGGAATAAACTGCATGGGGCCGGGGCGATAGAGCGCGAGGATAGCGATGACTTCCTCCACTTTGTCGGGGCCGAGCTGACGGCAGGTGCTGATCATGCCGCCCGATTCCATTTGGAAGATGGCGATGGTCTCGCCGCGCTGCAAAAGCTCGAAGCTGGGTTTGTCATCCAGCGGCATGTCCGCCGTGAGGAACCCAGGGACGCGCTTCTTGATCCACATCTCGGCCTCGTGAATGACCGTCAGCGTCTTGAGGCCGAGGAAGTCCATCTTCAACATGCCCAGCTCGGTGAGTGGCTTCATCGCGTACTGCGAGACGATTTCCTCGTCCGCGCCACGCGTCAGCGCGATGAAGGTATCGAGCGGCTTGTCGCCGATGACGATGCCCGCCGCGTGGATACCCGCGTTGCGCGTGATGCCTTCCAGGAAGGTCGCGTGCCGCCAGAGATCCTGCGCGGCGCTGTCGGTTTCGATGTAAGCCTTCAGCTCGGGGTTCTTGTCGATGGCACCTTCCACATGCTTCATTTTGCCTGTGGCCGTGTCGAACTTCTCCTCGCCAGTGAGCGTGATGCCCAGCTCCGTGGGGATCATCTTCGAGAGGCGATCGGCATCACCGTAGCTCCAGCCGAGCACGCGGCCCACGTCGCGCACCACACTCTTTGCGCCCATCGTGCCGAAGGTGATGATGTGGCTGACGCTGCGGTCACCATACTTCTGCCGCACATACTCGATGACCTCGCCGCGTCGCGTCTGGCAGAAGTCGATGTCCACATCGGGCGGGCTGAGTCGCTCGGGGTTGAGGAATCGCTCGAAGATGAGATTGAACTGAAGCGGGTCGATGTCGGTGATGCCCAGGCAGTAGGCGACCAGCGAACCTGCAGCAGAACCACGCCCAGGGCCAACCGGGATGCCTTGGACTTTGGCCCAGTTGATGAAGTCCCAGACGATGAGGAAGTAGCTGGTGAAGTTCATCTTCGAGATGATGCCCAGCTCATAGTCCATGCGCTTGTGCAGCACGTCGTCGTCGTTGGCGCGGTCGCGGCCATAGCGCTTCTCCAGCCCCTCCAGGCATAGCTTTTCCAGATACTCAGTGCGCTCCATGCCGTTCTCGGGCTGGTACTGCGGGTACTTCGCGATGCTCGCGGCGTCGAGCTTAATGTCGAGCTTGCAGCGCTCGGCGATCTCCAGCGTGGCATCGCAGGCTCCTGGCACCTCGCGGAACAGCGCACGCATCTCCTCGGCGGTTTTGAAGTAAACCTCAGGCGAATACGACACGCGGTTCTGGTCATGCACGTTCGCGCCTTTGCCGATGCAGATCAGCACGTCGTGGCTCTCATGGTCATCGCGATGCAGGAAATGCACGTCATTGGTGGCGACCACGGGGATGCCCATTTCCTTGCCCCAGGCGATGAGTTGCGCATTGCAGCGGCGCTGCTGCTCCATGCCATGGTCGGTGAGTTCGAGGTAGAAATTCTCTCGCCCGTAGATGTCGCTCAGGTCGCCGATGACTTGCCGCGCCTCGTCGAGCCGGTCGGTCATGATGAACTCATGCACCTCGCTATCGACACTGCCGCTGAGGCAGATGATGTCTTTGGCGAACTCGCTCATCGACGCCTTGTCCACACGAGGCTCGTCCATATAGCCGCCATCGAGATGACCGCGCGTGACCAGCTTGGAGAGATTCTCGAAGCCTAAGTTTGAGCCAGCGAGCAGTGTCAGCTGCGACGAGCGCTTGCGCCCTGTGACCTCCTTTTTCTCGAACATTGACCCCGGAGCCACATAGATCTCGCAGCCGAGAATGGGCTGCACCTCCGCCGCCATCGCCCCTGCCTTGGCCGCCGCGATGTCTTCCTTTGAAGCGTCCTTCAGCTTGTCCGCCGCCTTGCCCGCCGCCTTTTTCATGGCCTTCTGCGTCTCCATGTAGAAGTCGATGGCCCCGTAGATATTGCCGTGATCGGTGAGCGCCACCGCAGGCATCCGCAGCTCCTGCGCCCGCTTCACCAAGGCGTCGATGCGCACTGCGCCGTCGAGCATGGAGTATTCGGAGTGGACGTGGAGATGAACGAAGGAGTCGGGCATGGGAACGCTGGCTATAAACAGGGCGGAGGACAGCGCAAGGCGGGGTGGGCAACGTTAGCGCTGCCCCCCTTGCTCACGGTCAAGGCTACGGGGCTACCACAGGCACGACTACGGCTTTTGCTTTTCTTACCAACCTTGCGGCGTAAAAGCCGTCGTAGCCTTGTTTATTGGGCAACCAGCTCTCTTCGGCTTCGAGCGCCCACTCGTCGCCTTGGGCCTTCAGGAAGGCTTGCACTTGCATCGTGTTCTCGCTGGGCAGGACGCTGCATGTGGCATAGACGAGCTTGCCGCCGGGCTTCACCATGCGGCTGTAATCGGCGAGGATCTGGGCTTGTAGGGTGCGCAAGCGGTCGATCTCGACGAGGCTGAGTTTCCATTTGGCATCGGGGTTGCGGCGCAACACGCCGAGGCCGGAGCAGGGGACATCGAGGAGCAGGCGGTCGGCAGTGTCGTGCAGGCGTTTGATGGATTTGGCATCTTCGACGGCGCGGGTTTCGATGATGTCGATGCCGTTGCGGGTGGCGCGTTTGCGCAGCTCGTCGAGCTTCCACTGATGGATGTCCATGGCGATGATTTTGCCTTTGTTTTTCATCAGGCAGGCGAGATGCAAGGACTTGCCGCCAGCGCCGGCGCAGGCATCAATGACGCGGTGGCTGCTCTTCACATCAAGGAAGGGCGCGATGTGCTGCGAACCTGCGTCCTGCACTTCAAAAAGGCCCGCGCGGAAGGCGGTGCTGGTGAAGACGTTTTTGCGCTCGTTGAGCTGCAGGGCATCGGGCGTGTCGGGCAGGAGCTTGGTGGAGATGCCTTCTTTTTCGAGGCTGATGGAGAGCGGCTTGGCTTGGAGCTTGAGGGTGTTGGTGCGGAGAAAGACCTCCGCCGGGCGGTTCAGCGCGCGCAGCATGTCGGGCCAGTCGTCGCCGACTTCGCGACGTGCAATGTCGTTGAGCCAGTCGGGAATGGCGGCGCGGATGGCGGGGGCGACGCGCTGTTCTTTGCGGTCGAGCACGTCTTCAACTTCGAGCGATTCGGTCTCGGGGAACTCGGGGGATTCGCCGGTTTTCTGGATGTAGAAGGCACCCCAGACGAGCCAGCAATTTTTCACCGTGGCGTGCTCGCGCAGCAGGCAGTCGGCGTCGGGAAGGCCCGCGAGATGCCAGTCCCAGCGCCACCAGCGAACGATCTCATACACGGCTTCGGCGAAGTGCTTGCGGTCGCGCGCGCCCCACTTGGGATGGGCTTTGAAGCGGCGCTCGATGACTTTATCAACATAGTAACCAGAGGCGAAGACATCGACGAGGGCTTCGACGATTTGGGCGATGAGATGGCGGTGGAGTTTCACGGGAGAGCAGCGATGGCGCTTGGCTGGGGGCGGTGCAAGCAGCGATGCAAAGTCGTTGAAGAGTTGGAATGGCCAAGCATCCTAGTTTGTGTCAAAGCTGCGCGTCTAAAAATACCCACGACTATGCAAACACTTGAACAACTTGGTCTTGCCCTTGGCCTCGCCTCGCTCGCGGGGGTAAATCTCTACCTCACGGTGCTGATCACGGGCACGATGGTGCATTTTAATCTGCTGCACCTGGCGGATAAATACGAAACGCTCGGCGTGCTGGCGCACCCGTGGATTATCGGTGTCGCGGGAGCGATGTTCTTGGTGGAGTTCTTTGCCGACAAGGTGCCGTGGGTGGACTCGCTGTGGGACAGCATCCACACCTTCATTCGGCCCGTCGGGGGCACGCTGCTGGCGGTGCAGGCGCTGGGCCATATGGATCCGCACATGCAGGTGATCTCGGCGCTGCTCGCGGGCGGTGCTGCGCTGACGACCCACACGGCCAAGGCGGGCACACGGCTGTTGATCAATCACTCGCCAGAGCCTGCCTCGAACGTGGCGATGAGCCTAGCGGAAGATGCGGCGGTGGTCGGTGGCTCGGCTTTGACTTATTTCGCGCCAGTGGTGGCACTGGGGGTCTTCATCGTGCTGCTGGTGGTGCTGTGGATGGTGCTGCCCAAGGTCTTCCGAGTGATCGCGGGGAGTGTGCGGTTTGTGCGGGAGAAGGTAGGTGGTGCGCTGCGGGCTTGAACCTGCTTTCGCTACTTCCCGATGCAGAATGACCGGAAGAC
>JANOAR010000325.1:0-2458 GCA_031411235.1 Verrucomicrobiota bacterium
ACCGCCACCTTCACCGTCACCAACGCAACCGCTACGGACTATAGCTATGCCGCCGAGCAGAACGTCGAAACGAGCAAGAGCATCGCTGTGAAGTAAGCACCGCTTTGGATTGCCTCGCTCGTAGCTGACTAAATATACTGCAGCGCATTATGTTGGGAAAAATAGCCAGCGGCATGGCGCACAGAATGGGATGTAATGGAACAAGGACAAATCGGCTAAAGCCTCGTACTCCAACGTGGCGATTCATTGCCTTGGGCCGAGCGTTTCCAGGCGCACGTTGGCCTCGTTGGAGTACGAGGCTTTAGCCGATTTGTCCTTGCCACTTGTGGCCGTAGTCTTGGCTTATGTTGGGCCATGTTATTTCCCAAAACATGAGGCTTGGCAGTACAACCATTAGCGACCCAGACTTTACAGCCCTCACAGGCTCGCCTCGATTCGTTGCCATGCCCGGCTACACCCAGCATCCCCAAGTCATCCCTCCGACCACGCTCGCTCTGCTCCTAGCTGAAGCCCAGCGTCTCGCGGCGAGGGAGCCCGAGGCTGCGCATGGGATTCGCGATGTGCTGCGCAAGTCGCCGCTCGTCCGCAGCCTCTCCCGCGCACCTTGGCTACGAGCCTTGCTGCCTGCCGACATGGTCTGCGTACGCGGCATTCTTTTCGACAAAACACCCGAGGCCAACTGGCTCGTGCCTTGGCATCAAGACATCACCTTGTGTGTCCGCGAGCCGCGCGACATACCGGGCTACGGCCCCTGGTCAGTGAAGCACGGCGTGCCGCATGTGCAGGCTCCCGTGGCATTGCTGAGCCACATGATCACGCTGCGGCTGCACCTCGACGATGCTACCGCCATGAATGGCGCACTGCGCGTGCTGCCCGGCTCACAGGTCTATGGATTGCTTGATGCTCAAGCCATCGCTGCCTGGCGAGCACGTGGCCCGGAGGTGGTTTGTGCGGCCTTGGCTGGCGATGTCTTGGCCATGCAGCCCTTGCTGCTCCATGCCTCGTCAAAGGCGCAAAGCGAGACCCTGGCACATCGCCGCGTGCTGCACTTGGAGTTCGCTCCACGCGAGGGACTTGCGGAAGGCTTGGCCTGGTACGAAGGCCAGCTTTTCTCCAACCTCCAGCTCTGGCTCGACCCTGAGCCACGCGATGGAGCGATGAATATGGCGCTCGATGAAGCCTTGCTAGAGCATACCACCGAGCCCGTGCTGCGCGTGTATCGCTGGGCGCAGCCCACCGTCTCCATCGGTTATGGCCTAGACATGGCCACGCTAGCGCACCCTCTGCCCGCGTGGCCTGTCGTCCGGCGCTGGACGGGCGGCGGCGTGGTGCTGCATGACACGGACTTCACCTACTCGCTCATCATTCCCGCAAGCGATCCCTGGGCGCAGACGCGGCCTATCGAGAGCTATCGAGAGCTGCACTATTGGCTCGCCGTCGCGCTGCGCGATGCTGGGCACGGTGCGTGCCGATTGGCCACGGAGGAGGATCGAAAGGAAGGCGCGGTATGCTTCCAGGCTCCCGCCGTGCATGATGTCGTGCGCCATGGCGAGAAGCTCGCTGGCGCAGGGCAGCGGCGGTCGCGCCACGGCCTACTGCACCAGGGCAGCGTGCGTGGCGTGGTGCTTGATGCCGCCTTCTGGCATGAGTGGGCAGCAGCGCTCGCAGCGGTGGTGCAAGTGGTGGCCGAGGTACCAACCGAGGTTCACGCCCGCGCCGCTGAGTTGGGCCGTGAGCGTTATTCAAACATTTCCGTGTGATCTTTTTGAGCACAAACAGCGTGGAACCCTCTTGAAGCCATGCTTCAGGCTCCGCACGCTCGGCAGCGTTCGGGATCGCTTTCCCCGTTTGCCTCTTCCTGCGCTCAGTGCTCCCGTCACGGCCCCATGTTTCGCCTTCTCTTTGCTGCTCTATTTTTTGCCATCCTCTCTGCGCCTGCGTTTGCCGTGACGCGGAAAAAGAAGAGCACGGCCGCAACGCCCGCAGTGACGGTGGCGAAGGCCATTCCGGTGCGCAGTGCAGCGGGCAAGCCGAATGTGCTGTTCATCATCGTCGATGATCTGAACGACTGGGTGGGCTGGCTAGGTGGGCATCCGCAGACGCAGACACCGAACATGGATCGCCTCGCGAAGCTGGGGATGCGCTTCACCAATGCCCACACGGCCTACGCGCTGTGCAATCCCTCGCGCACGGCGTTGATGACGGGCATGGGGCCGTGGAACAGTGGGGTCTTTGGCAATGAGCAGGACTGGCGGCGCAGCGTGCAGGTGGTGGGTAAGGCCACGTTGCCCGAGTTTTACAAGAGCATGGGTTACACGACGGCGGCGGGTGGGAAAGTATTCCACGCGAACCACGGCGGCCTCGAGGGACGGCTCACAGGCTGGCATGGCGGGCGGCGCGGCTTCGAGCAAGATGCTGCCTGGGACGTGCGCTTCCCGCTCGCAGGCGTGCAGATCGC
>JANOAR010000326.1:0-12372 GCA_031411235.1 Verrucomicrobiota bacterium
GACTCAACAGCCGCATCCAAGCCATCAAGAGCGCGGCAAGAGGCTTCCGCTCCTTCGCCAACTATCGGGTACGCATCCTCTTCCACTGCGGCAAACTCGATCTCAAACCCTCAATCGCCCATTAAAACCCGCGTAGAACCCGTTTCGAGTGAAGAAGCAGAAGCAGCTCTCGATGATCTTCAGGAAGAAAACTACGCCAAGTATGCGCCTTTCTATGTGGTGGGATTGAATGCGTTTGAATTTATGATCTATGGCCCAGGTTATGAGGAGGGAAGTCTCGAAGGTGTCGAATGTGAAGACGAAGATGAACCAGCAGATGGATCACCTGCTAACAATCCTGGTCAACCTACGACTAGTGGGCCGAATACAAATAATGGCAATAATTGTGCCACCTGCTCCTCTGGGGGCGGCACGTCAGCGGATAAAAATAGTCAATATACCTCATCTCCCACTGGGTTTAATATCGACCTCGGTTTGGGGCGCTCAGATGATGGCGAAGCCTTTGGTCGTCTTCGCTTTGGGTTTGATGCCCGTGAAACTTCTGGCGGAATTTCTCTCGAACCAAACTCGCAAGGTGGCCGTTTTGTCATGGATGAGGCCTCAGCATATGGCAAAACAACTTCAGCCATAGGGGCAGGCGGCAGGCTTGCCACTTTGACGAATCGTCAAATGCAAATGTCTTTTGGCTGGGGGCTTCACACCAATGGCAGCGTGGAAAGCGTCACCATCTCGTCAAGTACATCGGGGCTATCTTCTCAGCCAAAAGCCATGTTTAAGCCCAATGTTCTCACTATCAGTAAAGACGCCAACAATGCTGACACGTTAATCTTTACTCGCCAGGTAGAGGTGCATTCAAGTCCTGGAGTTACCACTGGCACCTCAACAAGTGTGTCCATGAGCGTTCATATGACGGGAGATGCCACAGGAAACCTTAACTCAGAGATAACGAGGTGGGATGGGTCAAGACAAGTGATCAACCGGTCGATTGCCGTTGTCAATGACATCAAGTTGATTACAACCCAAATTAGTGAAACAGCTTTCGGGGCAACGACTCCGGTCATTACAACAAAGGTTTACCAGGAAGTAGCCAATACGGGTGGCACACCTTCGCCGAGTGTTTTGATGATCAGTGAAGAGTCTGATGGTGAAACCACCTCTTACTCTTGGCATTCAGAAACAAACCCAGCCTTGCCTAATTATCGAAAGCTTCTTAGCGTGACCCGCCCCGATGGCTCGTGGGAGGCGTATCCAAGTTATAACGCCGATGGTACACCAGCACGCACGTTGAGGCCGTTTGGGGATTCGCCAGCCACGGCTGCGCTGGGCATCGCAAACCCCAATGACTGTCAATGCACGGATATTGCTAAAGTTGTGCTTGCACCTCATGAAGTGAAGCTCCTTCTAGAGGGGAATGAAGACTTCGCTTGGCCTGCGAGCGATTTTGTGCTCCCTCAGTGTACTAATTCCATTACGACATCGAGCATTCGTGGTGTCATTGTTTCGATTACTGCCAACAGCATGGAAATTGTCCCAGGGGCGGCGCTTGGCAGCCCCTTTATTTTGAACGGTGGGCCGCTCGAGATGCCGCTAGGTTTGGCGAGGAAAACGGTGATTACCGATTTATCCACCAACACGGTTAGTGTTACATCTGAAGTTTCACCTTTGGATGATGGTTACTTAAATTTTGATCCGAATTTTATCGCCATGTTTTCTAACACTGGGGTAGTGACTATCCGGCGCGATGGCTTTAATTATTTTGACGCTAGTCTTTGGGGCCCAGGAGCTGGCAGCGAAGCTGAAGAGGAATGGACATGCGTTTACGATCCAGCAACGAGTTCTTTCACATTGGGTTCTAGACGTCCGTTGGTGAAGTTAAACCATTTCGACTCGCCCACTGCGCTTAACACTAAAAATGATATTCAGGGAGTTTATACCTCGGGCACGAGTAATCTTGTTGAAGTCATCAATACCACCTCAACGGTTTATGGTTTTGATGAGACTACGATCAGCCAAGCCGGAAAAGTTGTCAGCAAAGAAACTTTATACGATACGACTTGGCCATTAAGCAGTTTGGGTGCTGGCGCTATGAATGCCAGATCGGTAGTTGATGAACGTGGTATCAAGTCGATTTATTACTCTGAGCCAGAACAAACGGAGGTCACTACGACTGCTATATGGCCATCTATTTATAACATCACTCAACGCATTGGAAACACCGTTCGAACTCGAACGGCTTCTGGTAGTGACATACTGGATGATGTTACCCTAACAGATGATCGCGGGCGAATCATTTCCTCGACTCAAGATCATGTCACCACTCTTACATCTTACACGTCAGGTGGTCGCGTTATTACTGAAACACAACCTGACGGGGCGACACGCGTCACGACGACCTATTTGGATGGTCGGCTGGCGAGTATTGCTGGTTCTGCCGTTGTTCCAGAATTTCACGTTTACTCGGCCAGCACTATTGGTGAGCAAATAGAAACGATTTATTATGGGTCAATGGCGGCCCTCGTTGGCAACGTCGCGTCACCGATAGTTTTGGGCGTTTAATACGTGAAGAGTCTCCAGCGCCTATTGCCACGGGTGCGAATGGCAGGGTGACGGTGTTTTCAGTGCGATATAGCTATGATTTAATGGGACGCATGAGCGCTAAATTCATTGCGGGGCAACCTACACGCCGTTTTCTTTACAGCCGGGTGGACAGTGCTAGCGCGATTCTTGATGTCACAATGGAGGGCCTGGACACCGATGGCAATGGCGTTCTAAGCGCCACACTTGACAGCAGTGTCACCACGACCTCTACCGGACTGATCAAAGAAGGTGGGGTTTGGTGGCAAAGAACACACGTTACCGAGCATGGGGCAGGAGCAGCGGGTAACCTGGAGAAAACGAGTTATACGCGAAGCAAGATGAACCTTGGCCCTGATAGCCATGTAGAGCAGATGAGTGTCGATGGATTGGTAACCATCACCAAACGAGTCGTGGACGCGGCAGCTAAAACCACCAAGGAAACCATCGAACGAGGCACCAGCACTGTGACTGCTACCCTTGCGAAGGAGACCACAAACTCCATCGACGCAACTGCCCCTTACGACCATAAAACCGTCATCAAACAGGGCAGTACACCCGCGACATTAACCACGACCACCCATATCATGGATGCCCTTGGTCGTTGGAAGTCCACCTCGCGGAAACTCGCGGCGACAACCACCAACGTGACTTCTGCCGTTTATGCCTTGGACAGTTATGGCATCACCACCAGGCGAATGGCATCCTCGACTGATAGTACGGCAGGACCCACCAGTTATTATTATGATTCATCAGGTCGTTTGATTAGAACGTCCAGTTTTGGCACGGTCTGTTATGCTTATGATGGTCTTGGCCGTATCACCCATCAGTGGGGTTCGGGGGCTTATCCCGTCAAGTATGCCTTTGATCAAACGGGGAGCCTTGCCTCGATGACCACCTATTCAGAGGCCAATGTGTCGGGGTTTAATAGCACATCTCCGGTGATTCCCGCTGCTTTCAGTTCCGCTGGTGATGTGACTCAATGGGCCTATCACCCTGGCAATGGTGCGCTGCTGGGCAAAACCGATGCAGCGGGGAGGGCTGTGACTTATCTTTATGATGGTGGGGGGCGGCTTCAGACGCGCACCTGGGCACGAGGCACCACCACGACTTACAGCTATGATGCGACGGGTAGGCTACGCCAGCAGGCCTACAGCGATGGCACGCCCAGCGTGCTCTACAGCTATAACCGCGCGGGGGCCGTGACGAGTGTCACGGATGCCTCGGGCACTCGTGCGATGCAGTTCACGGGCGCATTGACCACAGGGGAAACGGTGGGCACGTTGTCTGTGTCGCGCCCAGCGCCGACGGTCGTTGGCGGGTTGCTACGGCAGACTTTCTCGGTCTTAAGTGGTGGCGTGTCGATCTATGACACCCAGCGCGACAGCTTGCTGGAGGGGCCGCTGGCCAGCGTTTACAGCCACGGGGTGCAGTTCAACTATGATTACGACGAGGCTGGCCGATTGAGCACGCTCACCCCGTTCACCAAGGCAACGGCCACAGCGACGCCAGTGGCCATCGCCAATGCCATCCAGACGCGCAAGTATCAAGCGGGTGGACTGTTGGACAAACTTCTCTATGGCGGTGCGATGACGGCGAGCACTCTGCCCACGACGATCTACAGCGGCTGGAACTACAGCTACGATAGCGCGGGACGGCGCATCCGGGTGGGCTCGCTGGGCAACAGCCCGGTGGCGACGCTGGGCACATCGGCGGCGGTGCCCACGACGGCCTTCCGGCGTGCGGGCTGGAGCTACGGCTACAATGCGCGCGGCGAGGTCATCTCGGCCAGCCGCACGCAGCCGACCACGAGCAACACGGTGGACAACACCACGGCGCTGACGGTGCTGGGGCAGAGCCTCGGCTACAACTACGACATGCTGGGCAATCGCCTCGACGCCACGCAGGGCAACACGAGCAGTGTGGCGAGTGTGACGAGCTACACGCCGGGCACCGACCCGAGCACGTATGGCAGCATCACCCACCCGGATGTGGTGGAGATGAGCGGGCTGACGGGCACAGGGCAGAAGGCAGGCACGCGCCCGGTGGTGAGCTTGTCCCTACCTGCGGGGGCGACGGCTAGCGCCGCTGCCTCTGAGGCTCTGGGGGAGGCGACGAGTTACCGCAACCGTATGGCCATCACCCGCAGCACGCTGCCGACGACGGCGGGCCTGATGGCGCTGGCCACGACGACGACGCTGGACACCTCGTCGCGGCTGAATACGGCACGCAGTTGGGTGTATGTGCCGCCGCAGCAGGAGGCGCTGGCGTATGATGCCGATGGCAATCTGCGCAGCGACGGGCGCTGGCTCTACACCTGGGACGGGGAGAACCAACTGGTGCGCATGGTGGAGCGTGAGTTGGCCTACAACGCCCCGGCTGGCACTAACCCACCGCCGCGCACGATGCTGGAGTTCGTCTATGATCACCAGCATCGCCGCAGTGCCAAGCGGGTGTTCCGCGTCACCGGAAACTCGGGAGTACCCGATTCGGTGGCGAGTGCGGTGCTGCTCTCGCACACGCTCTACCTGTATGAAGGCTGGAACTTGGTGGCCGAGTTGGATGCGCTGAACCTCAACGCCCCGATGCGCACGTACGTGTGGGGTAGCGACCTCAGCGGCACGATGGCAGGTGCAGGCGGCGTGGGTGGTCTGCTACTGGTGAAGCACTACCAGTACAGCTTCCACACCACCACCTATGTCAAAACCAACAAGAGCGTGCGCTACCTGACGCACAGCGACGCGAACGGCAATGTGATGAGCCTGCTAGCCCTGGAGGGCACCGACATCAATCGCCTCGTCGGCACCTTCGACTATGATCCCTTTGGTCGCCGTGTGGTGGACACGCTACCCGTGGGCCAGGAGGCCTGCCCGATAGGGTTCAGCAGCAAGTACGAGGATCGAGAGACGGGGATGTTGTATTATGGGTATCGGTATTACTCGCCGGAGATGGGAAGGTGGGTGAACAGGGATCCGATTGAGGAAAGCGGGGGAGTGAATCTGTATGGGATGGTGGGGAATGATGCAGTGAATCGCTGGGATTACTTGGGTCTTGCAAATATTACTGCTGGTTCTGCTGACAATATTGATACGACTATCTCTGATTTTGTTAATGGCGGTATTAGCAATAATTGGCTCTTTGAGAGTTCGCATCCTGTGTCGAAACGATTCGAGTCACACAAGGCACTTAAGCCGATAATGGATTCATATAAAGCGCTAGACAAGAATTTGTGTGACAACGGCCACTCTATGCTTATGTCAGGCACTCTCCACCAAAGAGTATCGACACAATTCACTGCCACTATTAGTGACTTTGCAAATGACGTTGCAACTGGGCTCGGCTATTTTGGTGAAGGTTTGGGGCACGGGGATCATGGTATTAACGCATTTGGTTCTTTTCACGTTTTAGCTGATTTACATCTTGAATGTTGTTCTCAGAAAAAATGGTTGATCATTACGATATCAAACACTTGGTCAATGGACTCACTTCTGAGAAATCCAATTACGCGTAAACCATTCTTTAATAGCACTGCACTCAACCCTGTATCTGTGCAAGTTGAAATAAATAAGCATGATGATCTATATTAACATCTAATTTTTTATCATGACAACACTCGAAATTATACTCTGTCTTATGCTGCTCGCAGTCATTCCGATTTCATTTTTTATATTCATACGATCCAGTTTAGGATCATATTTTTGCGCTATGATTGCTGGAGTCGCAACTCTGATCTCAAGAATGTTGTTTATGGAAAGTCAAGCGAGCGATAGTGAGTTTGATATGGTTTTTTTGTTTTCACTTATTGTTTGGTCAGCTTCCCTGGCAGCTTTGTATGTGTTCTATGCGATTATATTTTACTTGGTCATTGGCAAGCATCGGAACAAAGTATGACCGTGCGCGCCAACGCAATAGCTTTTTGGACGCTCACCCGGTTGACCAAGGCGACGGCCACAGCCACGCCGGTGGCCATCGCCAATGCCAGTATGAACGCACAAGCCAACCAATAGCGTTGGACGTGCCAACCTATTTGGAAAAATAAAACACAGCTAGCTGCTCGGCTATGAACACTCGATTTTATTGAAGAGACCTTGAGAGAGTCTGTGGGTCTGCGCTTGTTCACTTGTGACCTCTCAAACCCTCGTTGTCATCGTAGCGGGGGTCAGTCAATGCATGTTGTAAGATTACAATGGATACAAGGCCCCCACTGCCTTCTGCCAAGCCATCGTGGGCGGATTGCTACGGCAGACGTTCTCGGTCTTAAGTGGTGGCGTTTCGATCTATGACACGCAGCGCGACAGCTTGCTGGAGGGGCCGCTGGCCAGTGTTTACAGCCACGGGGTGCAGTTCAACTATGATTACGACGAGGCGGGCCGACTGAGCACGCTCACCCCGTTCACCAAGGCGACGGCCACAGCCACGCCGGTGGCCATCGCCAACGCCATCCAGACGCGCAAGTATCAAGCGGGTGGACTGCTGGACAAACTCCTCTATGGTGGTGCGATGACGGCGAGCACTCTGCCCACGACGATCTACAGCGGCTGGAACTACAGCTACGATAGCGCGGGACGGCGCAGCCGGGTGGGCTCGCTGGGCAACAGCCCGGTGGCGACACTGGGCACATCGGCGGCGGTGCCCACGACGGCCTTCCGGCGTGCGGGCTGGAGCTACGGCTACAATGCGCGTGGAGAGGTCATCTCGGCCAGCCGCACGCAGCCGACCACGAGCAATACGGTGGACAACACCACGGCGCTGACGGTGCTGGGGCAGAGCCTCGCCTATAACTATGACATGCTGGGCAATCGCCTAGACGCGACGCAGGGCAACACGAGCAGTTCGCCGGGCGTGACGAGCTACATGCCTGGCACCGATGCGAGCACGTATGGCAGCATCACCCACCCGGATGTGGTGGAGATGAGCGGGCTCACGGGCTCCGGGCAGAAGACGGGTACGCGCCCGGTGGTGAGCTTGTCCCTACCTGCGGGAGCGACGGCCAGCGCCGCTGCCTCTGAGTCCCTGGGGGAAGCGACGAGTTACCGCAACCGTTTGGCCATCACCCGCAGCACGTTGCCGACGACGGCGGGCCTGATGGCGCTGGCCACGACGACGACTCTGGACACCTCGTCGCGGCTGAACACGGCACGCAGTTGGGTGTATGTGCCGCCGCAGCAGGAGGCGCTGGCGTATGATGCGGATGGCAATCTGCGCAGCGATGGGCGCTGGCTCTACACCTGGGACGGTGAGAACCAACTGGTGCGCATGGTGGAGCGCGAGCTAGCCTACAACGCCCCGGCAGGCACTAGCCCGCCACCACGCACGATGCTGGAGTTCGTCTATGACCACCAGCATCGCCGCAGTGCCAAGCGGGTGTTCCGCGTCACCGGAAACTCGGGAGTACCCGATTCTGTGGCGAGCTCGGTGCTGCTCTCGCACACGCTCTACCTGTATGAAGGCTGGAACTTGGTGGCCGAGTTGGATGCGCTGAACCTCAACGCCCCGATGCGCACGTACGTGTGGGGCAGCGACCTCAGCGGCACGATGACGGGTGCTGGCGGCGTGGGTGGCCTGCTGCTGGTGAAGCACTACCAGTACAGCTTCCACACCACAACCTATGCCAAAACCAACAAGAGCGTGCGCTACCTGACGCACAGCGACGCCAACGGCAATGTGATGAGCTTGCTGGCGCTGGAGGGCACCGACATCAATCGCCTGGTAGGGACCTTCGACTATGACCCCTTTGGCCGCCGCGTGGTGGATACCCTGCCCGTGGGCCAGGAGGCCTGCCCGATAGGGTTCAGCAGCAAGTACGAGGATCGTGAGACGGGGATGTTGTATTATGGGTATCGGTATTACTCGCCGGAGATGGGGCGGTGGGTGAGCAAGGATCCGATTGGGGAGCGCGGGGGTGTGAATCTTTATGGGATGGTGGGGAATGATGCGGTGAATCGCTGGGATCGTTTAGGCTTGGCTTCTCCCTCACCCGGAATCGGCTCGCAATTTTTACCCCCGCTTGGCCCTAACGCTGGCGACAACTTGGGTGAAGAGGATTGGTTTGAGAAGCATTACCCAAAGACACTCGAAAGCTTCAAGAAAAACGCTAAAGCAAGAGTTGCAAAATGGATCGAATACAACTGTGGCAAGTCGCCGTATCCAGGCGGTCGTTTGGACAGCAAGAAAATTGAAGATGGAGATGAATACACGCAGACAAACACGGAGCGCATTACCAGCTTAGGAGGTTGGACACTGCAATTGAAGACGCCCATTGAAATAACATATGTTGATCAATCAGGCGGAGCTAAACGGTTCAAATGGTCGAGCACCATCACAGCAGTTGATACGCTGGGCTTTCAGAACGATGAAGGTGATCACGGTGTCTATGCTGCTGCTGCCTTCGCGCTGAATCTTCTATTTGGAGGAGGAGACCCAGGAAATCCCGTCGATCCCAAAGACATATTCCCATCAAGGAATGTTAATCGAGCGAGTTGGGGCATCAGCGACAGCGGCTATTGCGGTTGCTACAAACTACCCCAATGAACTTTCCATTTCAATTTTTCGTTGCCTTGTGCCTGATAGTGATAGTGGGCTGTCGGCCAGCTAACTATGACACAACAAGCGGCCCTTACTTGATCAAGAATCGCATCATTCTGCGATCTGAGCGAGTGGAGACCATTTATCGAACACATGCGATTCAAGACAACAAGTTCCTGATACGAGTTCCTGCGGACGATCTCAATTTGCACGCACTAGAGCAGACAAATTCGATTCGTCCCGTCCTGCTAAATCCACCAAATCCTAACGCTTTGGGTGATTACTATGACGAGAACGAAGCACGACGGCTCCAAAAAATGATCTCTGAACATGCGCCTTCAGACTTCGATCAGGCCAAGCTCAAAGTTTGGTATGTCGGGCCAGATACGAATGATGGCGGCATCTATGTTTTTCAATCCGCCACCAACGCATACTCGTTAATCCTCATCAGCTACAATTGACTGCACGACTCAAAGCCCCCTCAACCAAGGCCCTGCGGAGCCTCCAACCTGCCCCCTGTGCCTGAACTTGGCACTATGCCAGCGGGGTGAGTCCAGCGTGTTGGCGTTGTCCTGTGGCCGCTGGCATAGTGGGGCGCTGCAGCCAACCGGCCCACCGCCTCCGGCTCTAGGTTGTCGTTTGTGCTGGCGATGTCGTGGGTTGTATCCGTCAAACGTAGCACCATAGTCCGGTCGTAGTCTGCAAGTGTCGTAGCCATAAGCTACGACACTTATGCATGCGGTCGAACCAACGACCATCCTCAAGCGTGATGTCCTCGGACGTGTCACGATTTCCAAGGTTCAAAGGGAGACTTTGCTTGATGAGTTTGAGCGCAGCGGACTCAAGGGGAAGCCTTTTGCGAAACTTGTTGGCGTGCATTACCAAACCTTTGCCGTGTGGATTCAGAAACGGCGTCGTGCTCGTGGTGACTATGCTGCGGCGGCAGCCATCAAGAGCGTGGCACCCACAGCAGTGCGGTCGCCGAGTCCGTTGCGTTTGATTGAGGCTGTTGCGGCACCGCTGGGCGCTGCATTACCCGCAGGGGTGGGAAGGGGCTCGGAGGCTTTGGAGTTGATCCTGCCTGGGGGTGCAAAGCTGCTCGTCACCAGTTCCGCCCAGGTCGCACTTGCGGCGCAACTCCTCAACGCCCTGCGTGCGCCATGCTGCCAATGTAGCCTCCGTCAAACTGTCAAGATCATGGCGACGGGGCTATAAATGACGAATACCGAAAAGGACAAGAATGAAGGGAAGTGGAAGACGCGGTGAACTGAAGCGCCGCGAGGCGATGAGGGGCGGAATCATTCGTGAGGGTATCCAAGAGCAACCACGGATGAACACGGATCAGCACGAATAAACAGGTTTTTTGGCGACAGGATCAAAGCCCTTGAATCGGTGCAGGGTATGGCCCCGTGATATTCTTGATTCGTGGCTATCCGTGTTCATCCGTGGTTGCTGCTTGATGAACCTTCCGGCCCCACCCCACGCTTTGTCTTTGAATGGACTAGTATTGCTTAACGGCATTGCGGTTAACCCAATGAAACTATGGCGCTTTGTGCTGTGGCGGGTGTCATGGAACGAATTCGGTAGGGGGCGACTTCGGTGCGGTTTGCTTGAACACCTTCGGTGTTAAGCATCGCCTGAAGACTCTCTCTCCCGCCCCTCGTGCTTGCAGGCGGCCTCCGTTTTTCTTGAACCGCAGCCAGGCGGAGCCCCCCAACTGTGTCGTGGCCCTTTGTCCCGGTAAAGCGTTGGCGTCAAAGCATCGCGTGCATGGCCTCCTGACGTTCGATGCAAGGAATGGCGGGGTATGGTGCCTAGTTTTGGCGGCTAAACCCGTCGGCTGCTACGAAGCCTACGGGGGCATAAAGCTTGGGTGTAGTGGTATAAATTGGCTAGCGGAATGGGTTCATCATTTATGCATTAAGAATTTTCTGAAATATATCTTGCGTTCATTACATTTATTATGGA
Organism: Verrucomicrobiota bacterium; assembly: GCA_031411235.1. Lineage (GTDB taxonomy): Bacteria > Verrucomicrobiota > Verrucomicrobiia > Verrucomicrobiales > Verrucomicrobiaceae > JANOAR01. The sequence continues at coordinate 11,068 of JANOAR010000326.1, forward strand.
AATTATGGTTGCCATCTTTATTTATTGAGGGGCGAAACCGATTAAAGTGAAAAATAATAAGTAAAAACACACAGATATGAACCCAACCACATTCACACAAGGCGCTGCGAAGCGCTCCAACCCAAGTGCCTCGCATGGGGCAAAAATCTCAGCTCCGCAAGACATCGCGGGGAGCAAGGACAAGCCAGGATCAAGAACCAAGGCGGCGGGCAACCCCACGGCGAAGGCCCGCACGGCGGCTGCGGCGGCGGCACCCAAGCCGCTAACGCGCCAACAACGCCGCAGGGCGGCGGAGGCTGCGGCGGCGAGTGCTCCCCCTGTACGCTACGGGGACGGCACCCGTTATGACGAGGGCGCACGATACTTTGTCGCCGATCCCGTGCCGTTGCCCCTTGCGGGCTCGGCCAAGGTGAAGCTGGAACTGAGCACGCGCACAGACCCGGCGCTGGCGGCGTTTGGCGAAAGCCATGCGGAGGCGATGACAGGGAATACGTGGTTCCCCACGCCGACTCCTACGGCAGCGGAGTTTGGGGCGAAGCTGGCGGAGTTTGAGGCGGTGCTGACGGCGCTGGAGAATGAGCGCCTGATCACGAAGAACCTGACGGCGCAGAAGGACCAGATCCGTAAGGACTTTGAATTCCTCTTCACCCTGCGGGGCAGCTATGTGCAGACGGCAAGCAACTCGAATGCGGATGTGATTGCGACGGCGGGCCTGATGATCCGCAATGCACCAACGCCAATGGGGGTGCTGCCGCCGCCGCTGGGCCTGCGCCTGGATACGACGCAACTGCCGGGTGAACTGGATGCGCGCTGGAATAAGGTGAGCGGGGCGAAGAGTTATGCGCTGGAGTGCGCGGAGCTGGTGAACGGTGAGCCGCTGATGTGGGTATCGGCCTCGGTGGGTGGCAAGCCAGGCTACCTGACGAAACAACTGGTGCCTGGAAAGCGCTACGTCTTCCGCGTGGCGGCCATTGGTGGGTCGAGTGGAATCAGTGCCTGGAGCCCTCTCGTGGAACGGATGGCGTCGTAGTGGGGGAGTTGTGCTTTCGGAGCGCTGGGAGGGGTTGGTGGACTGGCGCTTCGGAGGGTGGGGAGATGATGAGACTATCAGACTGGGAGATGGAGAGCGCATAGCAGGCCTGGAGGTTCGGCTTGCCACGTTGGAGTTCAGGCTTTAGCCGTTTCCCGGAAGCTAGCGCCGTGCCCCCACCCTCCGAAGCGCCAGTCCACCAACCCCTCCCAGCGCTCCGAAAGCACAACTCCCCCACTACGACGCCATCCGAACCACGAGAGGGCTCCAGGCAC
>JANOAR010000327.1:0-1662 GCA_031411235.1 Verrucomicrobiota bacterium
CATTCGTGCGTCGTTCGCCGACCGGCCTGCCGACGATTTTCAGCGTGGCATCGCCTCTCTCCGCCGATGCCGAGGGGAGTGGATACTCGCCGGGGCCGAGCACGACGCGCGGCTGCTTGTCCGCGTTCGCATCGGCGGCGAGCACGCGGAACTTTGCCGGTGCGGTTGGCAGTTTGCCGCTGAACGACACGACATCCTCACGTGCCGTGAGACGCTTTGTCAGGCAGTCGCACGCCTCGGGGGTTTTGTCAGCGACAAAGGCGGCGGTTTCTTCCGCTGACGGAGCGGTGGCGAAAAGGTCCCGCAGCGTGCGTTCGAGCAGGCGTGTGCGTTCGGCGGCGTCTGCGGGAAGCGGAAGTCCCAGGCTGAGCCGTGCTTTGATGTGCTCCTCCCACCAGCCAGGGCCGACAACGTGAGGGTCGTCCTCACTCATGCCGACCTCGCTGCCGTCGAGCGGCACGGGGCTGTAAGTGAGGGTGAGTTCGTCGCCGGGCTTCGCGAGCACGTTCGAGCCAACGCGCGGCCCGGCCCACGGCCCCATGCCCGCACGCCGGCCGAAGCCGATTCCGGGGGTGTTGATTTCGATGTATTCGCCCGGACCCAAGCGAACGGGAACAAGCTCCGCGAGCGTCGTCCATTCGAGGCCGGAGGCTTGAACCTCCGCGCCCTTCGCATCGGTCGCCTTCACCCCGCCTTGGTGCCACGTCGGCACCTGGAGCATGACGGGAACCGCCCCCGGATTCCAGACAAGCAGCCGCGCCTTCAGCGCCGCACCGATGCGGTGCTCCGCCGCGCCCGGCTCCAGCACCCAAGCCGCGCGCAAGCCATTCGCCTTACCGCCGCTCCCATGCCGCATCTGCGAACTTCTCCGGCAGCTTTTCGCCATTGCGAATCGTGTGCCGCGTGGCCCGCTGCGCCGCCATATCCAGCGGCGAATCCTTCACCGCCGCGACTTCATCGAGAAGCGCGATGGCGTCGGCCGGCTTCCAGTCGTGCGAGGCGTCGAGGCGCGGGAGCAGCGCGTTGAGCGTCGGCACCGTCTCCCAAGTCGGGTTGTAGCCGATGAATACCTTCACCGCCGCCGCCAGTTCGCCGACCATCGCACCAGGAATGTCCCCATTCGCCCGCGCATAAGGATGCCAGATTTCGTAAAGTGCGCGGGCTTCTTTCTGCTTCGGTTTCATAAGGATGTCCTCGCGCTCCTGCGGGGGGATGGCGGCTATGAGCGCGGCGAATTTCTCAGCGCCTTCGTGGTCGGCGACGGGCGGCGTGGCGATGTCGAGCTGCCGCACGATGCCGCTGTCGGTGAGGAGAAAGACGCGGCCTTTGGCGAGGTCGTATTCCTTTTGCCCGAAGTCGCGCGGCGGCGGCGCGGGCTTGCTGAGATCCCGGGCTTCAGCGGGGGCGGTGGTGATACTGAGTGTGCCCGGCGCGGCTTGCGTGCGGTGGAAGCTGAGCGCGATGCCGGGTTTCTTCGCGGTGATCGTGCCGGAGTCAGTCCATGTGCGCGATTTTGCGTTCGAACTGCTCTCGGTGGATGAGCCGAAGTCGCCGTGATACGCGATGACGAAGGATGTGTCCTTTCCATCGTGGACGCAGTAGGAGGAAAAGTCGTTGCCTCCGATGTGCGCGACCCGGGGCGGGTCCCATTTATCATCCGCC
>JANOAR010000328.1:0-16136 GCA_031411235.1 Verrucomicrobiota bacterium
ACTCTTCGCCTTCATCGACTCCTACTACAACACCCAACGCCTCCACTCCTCCCTCAACTACCGTTCCCCCAGCCGCTTCGAGGCCGATATCGCCCTCGCTAACTAATTCACTTTTGGTCCAAATATCCGTGGCATCTCAGAAGCTCTCACCGATGATAAGGCCAAAAACACCGCGTTAGACGATCTTCCAATTGACGAAAGCGACGAAATTTGCAAAAACATAGGCCGCTAATCTTTTTGTGTCATTCCAACCATGAAATCCATCAGAGCCCTCACCCTTCTCGCCACCGTGTTGTTCCCCACTCTGGGCCACAGCGCGGCTTACATTTACGATCAGTTCACCATCGTCAATACGGGCAGCAACGTCTATTATGACATTGGGGCTAGCACTGCGAACCCTGACTTCGACGGGGCCGTGCTGGGCACCCTGAATCCAGGCGGTGGAGGCAGTCTGACCCTCGGTGGCGAGGGCAAAAGCGACAAGGATAACGGCACGGACGTGACCGGGATGTCCCTCTTCTATCGCATCTACTCAGGTGCCCCTTCGGGTACCTTCACGGAGATCGTTTATGGCTTCCAGACCGACTTCGGTGGTGGCAATCAGCAATGGGGCACGTCATCCAACACGGGCAACCTTATCTCAGGATTGCTCAATGGCAGTTACACGCTTGAAGTTTACAGCCAGATAGGCACCAACGGATTCAACTCCGCTAACCCTGTCTATAATACCAACTCGGGCAATAACTTCAAAGCCACCTTCACCATCACCCCCGAGCCATCGCGTGCTTCCTTCGCACTCCTTGGTTTGATGGGCCTCGTGCTGCGTCGCCGCAGGAAGTAAGGTTTTCGAGATTAACCAATGCTCTGCTCTGAAAAGGCCGTGTCTCCAGACACGGCCTTTTCATTGTCTCCCGAGGCTGGGCTGACTATTGGACAAACTTCCCATTTTTTCAGCCGCCTTCCTGCCTATGTTAGCGCCACCGTGCGCTCCTCTTTTTATTTCATCATAGCCTACTTGGCCCTGGCCCCCGCCTTACAGGCTGGAGACGAGGTGTTGGCTCATGTCGCGGCGATTCGAGCGCTCAGCCCTGCGCGGGCAGCGGAAAATTTGCCCGTGCGACTTGAGGCCACGGTGACCCATTTTGACCAGAAGCGAGAGGTGTTCTTCGTCTCCGAGAGTGGCGATGGATTGTTCATCGAGATGGCAGCGGTAGCGCAGCTTGAGCCTCCACCTGAGCCAGGGGATCGCGTCGTCATCGAGGGCACCACAGCACCCGGCGATTTCCTGCCCATCGTCAAACTTGCACGGCTCACCCGGCAAGGTCATGGCCCACCACTCTCGCCGCTGTGGCGCGACGCCGAGGAGTTGATGCGACCCGACCTCGATGCCCAGTGGATCGCCGTGCGCGCCTTGGTAAAGCGAACCCTTCTCGAAGGCGAGAGCTTGGTGCTCGAAGTCGAAATCCAAGGCTGGCGGTTCAAGGTCTTCATGGCTGAGCAAGAGCGCTTCATCACGCCACCGTGGCATCTGGTGGAAAAATATGTGCGGCTGAAATGCGTGGCCGCCACAGTCTTCAATGAACAGCGGCAAATGTGCGGGCGCATGTTTTACACCCCGTCGCTCGCCTTTCTTCAAGATGAGTCCGACAACAATCCCAGCACTTCAGCACCACTCCTGCGCCCCGATGCTCTGCTGCAATCGGGCTCATCCCTGCGCCAGGCGGTGCGCGTGCGTGGTGCCGTCACCCACCTCATCACGGGCCAGGGGCTCTACATTCGCGGTGAAGGCGGCGGGTTGTTTGTGCAGACATCGCAACCTCTCGCATTGGTCATGGGCGATGTCGTGGAGGCGATGGGTTACCCAGTATTCACGCCTTTTCGCCCTGCGCTCAGTGCCGTTGAAGTGCATAAAATCGACCACGGGCCACCTGCCAAACCCTTGCCCCTAGACCCCAAGGTAAAAGCTACCAGTCGAGAGCACCACGAACTCATCACCCTCCAGGCCGAGTTGCTCGATGTCGCGCCGCAGGGCTCTCTCATTTCTCTGCAATGTTCCGCCGAGGGCCATGCCTTTGAGTCGCTCCTCGCCAGTGCTCCCGCTGAACCCTTGGAGCGTGGCATGAGGCTCGCGCTCACAGGCATCTGCCAGTTGCGCAGCACCAACATCATGGAGCATTCCAAGCTCGCGCACGGCTTCCAGCTCACCCTCCGTTCCCCCGCAGACATCGTCATCCTCAGCCGTGCGCCCTGGTGGACGACGGCGCGCGCACTCTGGGTACTGGCGACCATGGCCATTATCGCTCTGCTCATCGGCGGCTGGGCCATCAGCCTGCGCCGCGAGGTGGCCGTCCAGACCCACGTCATCCGCCACCACTCCGAGCGACAGGCCGCCCTGGAGGAGCGCAGCCGCATCGCTCGCGAGCTGCACGACACCCTGGAACAAGACCTCATTGGCGTGACCATGCTCCTCGACGACACCGCTGCCAAGATCCCTAACCAAGCCAGCCAGGCCACCAAATCGCTCACCATCGCCCGCAATTTACTTCGCCGTAGCCGCGAAGAATCTCGCAGCACCATTCGCGATCTGCGCTCCGTGACGCTGGAGCAACGCGGCCTGCCCGCCGCGCTCACCGAGTTGCTCGACCCACTCGCCAGCGCTGCGGGCATGAGTTTCACCTCCACCATCACCGGCGAGCCCAGGCGGCTGAACCGCGCCATCGAGTCCAATCTTTTGCGCATCGCCCACGAAGCCGTCGCCAATGCCGCACGCCATTCCAAGGCCTCTGCCATCGCCCTCAAACTCGACTACACACCCGAGCACGTCTGCCTGGAAGTGTGCGACCAAGGCGTAGGTTTCAAAGCCGATGCAGCCCTGCCCAATGATGGACACTTCGGCCTGCGCGGCATGACCGAGCGCGTGGAGAAAATCGGTGCCACGCTAAGCATTGTGAGCACCCTTGAGCATGGCACCACCGTCCGTGTGATCGCCCCTTGCCACGCTGCCAATGGCGAACCACCCTTGGTCGCTAGTGCTATCCCCACGCCAGCCCCTTAGCGCCATGCGAACGATGCCCCACCCCATCCGAATTCTCATCGCGGACGACCATTTCAGCGCTCGTATCGGCCTCACCGTCCCTATCAATGGGGAGGACGACATGACCGTCGTAGCCGAAGCCAGCAGCGTCCGACAGGCTATTGAAAATTACCGCCATCACCGCCCCGATGTCGTCATCATGGACTACTGCCTGCTTGGCGGCACGGGGGTCGAAGCGACCAAAAGCATCCGAGCCGAGTTCCCCGAAGCACGCATCTTGATGTTCACCATCCTCGATGGCGAGGAGGACATCTACCGTGCCGTCACCGCTGGAGCGCGAGGTTACATCTCTAAATCAGCGCAACTCGAAGAGCTGCTTCAAGCCATTCGCCAACTCGCCACGGGGGGCACCTATTTCTCCCCCGAGATCACCGAAAAAATCCGCGCCCGAGAGCAACGCAAGCCCCTCACCCCACGCGAGTTGGAAATCCTGCGCTGCATCGTCCACGGCCTCGCCAACAAGGAAATCGCCGCCGCCATCCAGATGAGCGAAGGCACCGTGAAGCTGCACATCAGCCTCATCCTCGACAAACTCGGAGCGCCCGATCGCACCCGCGCCGCCACCCTCGCCATCGAGCGCGGCATCGTCCATTTGGGCGAGTAGCGGGGAAGAAGGAGTTGATGGTGAAGGGTTGATGGTTGATGGCCAGAAGCCAGAATTTTTATTTTTGCATGAATCATGCGGTTCGGCTGCCACCACCGCTCTTGTTCTGCACCTCAGGCCATCAATCATCAACCTTGCACCATCAACCTCCAATGTCCACCTCCCGCCGCGCCGGCATCCTCGTCCCCGTCTTTGCCCTTCGCACCGCTGATGACCTCGGCATCGGCGACACGCGCGGCGTGCGCGATCTCATCGACTGGGCCGCCAGCATTGGCCTTCGCTTCTTGCAATTCCTACCCATCAATGCCACGGGCGGCGACAACAGCCCCTACAACGCCATCAGCTCCGTAGCCCTGGAACCGCTGACGCTGGAACTGACGCCCAGCGCCGTGCCCGAGCTGACCAAGACCGCCTTCAAGACCCTCTGCACCCAGCACCGCGTGGCCTCACTTCGCGGCGCACGGGTGATGTATCCGGCGGTGCGAGCGCTGAAGTATGCGCTCATCCGCAGTGCCTTCGCGCGGCTTAAAGGCAGGCGCCTGGCTGCCTTCAAGACCTTCTGCACCGAAGAAAAAACCTGGCTCGATGACTTTTGTCTCTTCCGCCTGCTGATGGATCGCCTGGGCCATGAAGACTGGACGACATGGCCCGAGGAGTTCAACACGAGAGCCAAAGCACGGGCGTGGCTTGCCGCGCAAGACACCACCAGCACCGGCGACGAACTCGCCATCCACGCCTACGCCCAGTGGCTGTGTTTCACCCAGTGGTGCAGCGTGCGCGATGAAGCTCGTGCGCGTGGTATCGGGCTCATGGGCGATGTGCCCTTTGGCATCAGTTGGTGCAGCGCCGATGTGTTTTTTGGCCCTGAGCAGTTCGACCTTACCTGGTGCGGCGGTGCCCCGCCCGAGACCTATTTTAAAGACGATCTCTTCGTGCAGAAGTGGGGGCAAAACTGGGGCATCCCCCTCTACAACTGGGCCGCGATGGAAGCCGCCAACTACCCGTGGTGGCGGCAGCGCGTGCAGAAGCTGACCGAGGTCTTCGACATCTTCCGCATCGACCATGTGCTCGGCTTCTACCGCATTTACAGCTTCCCATGGAGGCCACAGCTCAGCGCGGAATTCCTGCCACTCAGCCTCGAAGAAGCCGCCGCGCGCTGCGGTGGGCGACTGCCGCACTTCATCGAAAACGACGATGAAACCGAAGCAGGCCGCGCGGCCAATCTCGCCGCTGGCGACAAGTATCTGCGCATGATCGTCGAGGCCGCAGGCAGCGCCGAAGTCATCGCCGAAGACCTCGGCACCGTGCCGCCGTATGTGCGTCCGCACCTGCTCTCGCTCGACATCCCCGGCTTCAAAATCAGCCACTGGGAGCATGATGAAGCAGGCAACGTGGTGCAGGGCACCGCATACGAAAACTGCGCCTTCACCACCTATGCCACGCACGACCACGAGCCCATGAAGACCCACTGGGAGCATCGCCGTCGCGACTTCGACAGCGATGATGAAGCCGACCGCAAACTCGGCGCGAAGGAACTGCGCCTGCTCTGCCAGTTCGCCTGGCTGCATCCCGAGAATGGACCCTACCCCGCCTATGACGAAACCGTGCGCCGCGCCCTCATCGCCGCGCTACTGAAAAGCAATGCCCGACTCGCCGCCTGCATGTTGACCGACCTCTTCGGGCTGGAAGAGCGCTTCAACATCCCCGGCATCGCAGGCGAAATGAACTGGTCTGCCCGTCTGCCCATGACGTTGGAAGAGATGCGCAACGACCCGCACTGGAGCCGCGAAAGCGACTGGCTGCGCGAGGCCGTACAGAGCAGCGGACGCGCCTCCCACGACCGCGCACCTTAGGCGCACTCGCCAGAGTTCGGCACGCCATTCAAAAAACACGACAACGCACAGTATCACACCCGCCCCTTCGTCTGCCCCATATCCCTTGTTCCCTTCCGCTCCCCCCTGTTTCGTGGAGGAATCCTGAATCATCACGCTTTGCCGGCTTTGATCTCGGCGAGGTACTCTTCCATCAAGTCCATGGCCTTGACGATGAGGGCGGGATCGGTGGCGTAGCAGCATCTGACGAAGCCTTCGCCGATGCTGCCGAAGGCGCTGCCTGGGACGACGGCGACGCTCTTCTTTTCCAACAGGCCGAGGGAGAATTCCATGCTGGTCTTGCCGGTGCTGCGGATGTCGGGGAAAACGTAGAAGGCTCCGCCGGGATTGAAACAATGCAGGCCCATGGCGTTGAGGCGGGCGACGATGACGTTGCGCCGGGCTTCATAGCTCTGGCGCATGTCTTCATAGGCGGAGGCTCCGAGTTTCAGGGCTTCGATGCCTGCGACTTGGCTCATGATGGGGGCGCAGAGGATGCCGTATTGATGGATCTTCATCATGGCCTCGCGCAGCGGCGATGGGGCGCAGGCGTAGCCGAGTCGCCAGCCGGTCATGGCAAAGGCTTTGCTAAAGCCATGGAGTAGCACGGTGCGCTCCTTCATACCGGGCAATGAGGCGATGCTGGTGTGTGTGCGGCCATCGTAGAGTAGCTCGGAGTAGATCTCGTCGGTGAAGACGAAGAGGTCGTGCTTGATCGCGAGTGCAGCGATTTTTTCCAATTCTTCCAAAGGCTGGATGCCGCCTGTGGGATTGGTTGGGAAGTTCAGCATGATGACTTTGGTCTTGGGCGTGATGGCCTTTTCGATGTCGCTGGCGAGCACGGCAAAGTCATGCGCGGGGCTGGCATTCACGGCGACGGGGACGCCGTAGGCCATCTTGATGCTGGGGTTGTAGGAGACGTAGCAGGGCTCGTGGTAGATGACTTCGTCGCCGGGATTAACCACGGCGCGGATGGCGATGTCGAGGGCTTCGCTGACGCCGACGGTGACGAGGATTTCGCTCTTGGCATCGTAGCTGACGTGGAAGAAATCCTCGACGTAGCGGGCGATCTCGATGCGCAGGGACTCCAGGCCGAGGTTGGAGGTGTAGCTGGTTTTCCCGGCTTCGATGCTGCGGATGGCGGCCTCGCGAATAGGCCACGGGGTGGGTTTATCTGGCTCGCCGACGCCGAGGGAGATGACGTCGGAGCGACCGATGACGAGTTCAAAGAAATCGCGGATGCCAGAACGCGGTAGGTCGCGAATCTGGCTGGAGAGCTTGCTGTGGTAGTCCATGGGGCGGGGCTTCTTTAGGATACGGGGAGTCGCTCTTCCTGGGGACCGTTGTCCACGATGAAGCCGCCTTGTTTATACACTTTGAGCTGGAAGAGCGTGGCGGTGCTGAGCACGCCGTGCAGGGTGCTGAGCTTCTCTGAGACGAAGTTGGCCACGTCGTATAAGTCTTTGCCTTCGATCATGACGGCGAGGTCGTAGGCACCACTCATGAGGAAGCAGTCACGCACTTGCTCATACTGGGCGATGCGCCGTGCCATGCGGTCGAAGCCGCCGCCCTGCTCGGGGCTGATGCGCACTTCGATGAGCGCGAGCACGCCGCGCTCTTCGACTTTTTGCCGATCCACCACGGCCTGATAGCCGAGGATAGAGCCTGCGGCCTCTGCGGCAGCGGTGCGCGCGGCGACTTCGTTCTCGGTGATGCCGAGGGCATGGGCGAGGTCCGCAGGGGAGCGGCGAGAGTTGGCTTGCAGGAGGGTGAGTAGTGGATCCATAAAGGGCGGCGAGCGTAGCCGAGTCTGCGCAAAGGCAAACTCGAAATGGCTAGGCTGCAAAGAATCGTCGCCGTGCTTTACCTCAAGACTCCTCACCGAAAGTCCAGAAGCCCACAAGGCTAGGCGTATGAGCCACCGAGTCGATAGCGGGCTTGTTTTCTTGAGCCGTGGCAAGGGTGGCCGATAAAGCCGCAAAACAAAGGAGAGAATATCGCCTGGTAAGAAGTCGGGATGAATCGAAGGGACGATGGTGAAGCCCATAGTTTTAACCAAAAAATCGCCAGAGTGTGCTGTTTTTCATGCTCGATTGCGAATCAGAGTCAAGACAAGCTCCATGCCCCTGCGCTAGCCATCATCACATTCCCTCACACCCACCCACCACTATGAAGCCCCACTGGACAGGCGTCTTTCCCGCCATCACCACGCAGATGAACAAAGATGGCTCGATCAACCTCGACGCCACCGCCCGCCACGCTGAAGTCCTCATTGCCTCGGGCATCAACGGCATCGTCTTCCTTGGTTCGCTGGGTGAAAACCAAACGCTGCTGCCCGATGAAAAACGCCTCGTCATCAGCGAGATGGTCAAGGTCATCAAAGGCCGCATCCCGCTGCTCAGTGGTGTCGCCGAGACCAGCACTGCCGAGGCCATTCGCTACACACGCGATGTGGAAGCGCTCGGAGCCGATGGCGTGATGCTGCTGCCCAGCATGTGCTACAAGGCCGATCCCGATGAGACCATGACCTTCTACCGCAGCGTCGCCAAGAAGACTGGCCTGCCCATCATGATCTATAACAACCCCATCAGCTACGCCAACGACATCACGCCCGAGATGTTCGCCAAGCTGGCTGATCAGAAGAATTTCGTCGCCTTAAAAGAGAGCACCGGCGACCCCCGCCGCATCACCGAGTTGCACAACGTCATCGGTGGACGCTACGCCCTTTTCACCGGCGTTGATGATCTCGTGATGGAGTCCAGCATCGCCGGTATCGACGGCTGGGTCGCAGGCGCAGGCATCGCTTTCCCCCAGGAAAATCAACACCTCTGGAATCTCATGCGCGCCGAGAAATGGGACGATGCCCGCAAGCTCTACCGTTGGTTCCAGCCGCTGATGAAGCTCGATACCAGCGTCCACTTCGTGCAGTACATCAAGCTCGCCGTGCAAGAAGCCGGCCTCGGCACCGAGTGGCTGCGCGCCCCGCGATTGACGGTCAAAGGCGACGAACGTAAGCGCGTGCTGAAGATCATCCACGACGGCATCGCGGCTCGTCCCAAGCTGCTCAAAACAAAGCCCGCGCGCTGATCTCCCAACCATGGAAACTCCGCCACTCCTCGCCCTCGCCGTGCTCCTCTGTTCAAACCTAAGCCTGCGGGCCAACGAAGCCGACACGGCGCTCGAAGCCTTCTTCCGCGCCCATCTCGATGCCTGCTTCGCCATGCGTCCTCTCGATGCCTCGGGCCTGGGCGATCATCGCTTTGATGACAAGCTCGATGACATCTCCGCCGAGGCGCGAGACAAGTGGCTGGAGCACGATCAGCAAGCCCTCGCCGCGCTGCCCAAGGCCGTGCCGTATGCTGATCTATCGCCCGATGGCAAGGTCAGTTGCGACATCCTACGCGATGAGTTGCAGCGCAATATCTGGCTCGCTCAGAACACCCATCCCTTCGTCGAAGACCCCCGCACCTACGGCGGCTACATCAGCGATAGCGTCTATTCATTGCTCACCCAATCCACGCTGCCAAAGGAGACCAACATCCGCAACGCCATCGCTCGAATGGCACTCATACCGAGCATCATCGCAGCGGCCAAGGCAACCATTTTGAACCCACCCAAGTCCGTGCTGGAAACCGCCATCGTGCAGAATCGCGGAGCCATCGCTTTCTACGAAAAAGAACTCTTCGACCTCGCCGCTGATAGCCCACAACTCCCCGCACTGAAGGCCGCCGCCGCACCCTTGGTCGAGGTTTTAAAGCAACATCAAGCCCACCTCGAAAGCCTGCTGCCCACGGCCAAAGGCGAGTGGCGATTGGGCAATGAAAAATTTTCGCGCAAGCTCGAGATGGTGCTCGATGCTGGCCTCACTGCTGAGCAAGTCCTAGCCGATGCCGAGGGCGAATTCACCCGCGTGCAGCGCGACATGTACGTCGTCGCCCGGCAGCTCTGGAGCCATTATTTCTCCGCTACTCCACTGCCGCCCGATGATGAACCAGGTCGCCACGAAACCATCGCCAAAGTCATCCACGCCGTCAGTCAGGAGCACGGCAAACCCGAAGACCTCGTGACCGATGCACGCGCTACCGCAGGCAAAATCAAAGCCTTCATCACCGAGCGCGACATCCTCCGCCTGCCCGATCCCGATCGCTGCCAAATCCTCGAAATGCCCGAGTTCAAGCGTGGCAACTCGCTCGCTTATTTGGAGTCGGCACTGCCGCTCGATCCCGCAGGCCGCAGCGTCTATGCCGTCAGCCCACCGCCCGCCGATTGGAGCCCACAGCGCGTCACCAGTTTCCTGGAGGAATACAACCAGCACATGCTGCAAGTGCTCACCATCCACGAGGCCTACCCCGGCCACTATGTGCAGCTTGAATACAGCAACCGCCAGCCCTCGCTCATCCGCCGCGTGCTGCAATCCGGCGTCTTCATGGAAGGCTGGGCCGTCTATACCGAGCAGATGATGCTCGACCAAGGCTATGGCAACGGCGACCTCGCCCTGCGTTTGAACCAACTCAAATTTTACCTCCGCGCCGTCGGCAACGCCATCCTCGACAACAGGATGCACTGCACCGCCATGACCGATGACGATGCCCTCCACTTCCTCACCCAAGGAGCCTTCCAAAGCGAAGGCGAAGCCCGCCTGAAAATCATCCGTGCCAAGCAAAGCAGCGTGCAACTCAGCACCTACTTCGTGGGCCGCATGGCCATGTATCGCCTGCGTCAAGTCATCGCCCGCGAACAAGGCGACACCTTCCATCTAGGCCGCTATAACGAAGCCGTGATGGCCCACGGCTCCGTGCCTGTGAAGTATCTGCCAGCGCTGGTGCGGGCGCGGCTAACGCAGCCACGCTGAAGAATGCAACGCCTCCAAATCATAGACTCCCATACAGGCGGCGAACCCACGCGTGTGGTCATCAGCGGCGGGCCGGAACTCGGCAGCGGCAGTGTCGCCGAGAAGCTGACGGTGTTGCGGGCGAAGCATGATGACTTCCGCCGAGCGGTAGTGAATGAGCCGCGTGGCAGCGATGTTTTAGTCGGAGCATTGCTGGTCGAACCCAGTGATCCGAGCTGTGTCACGGGCGTCATTTTTTTCGACAACGTGACCTTCCTTGGCATGTGCGGGCATGGCACCATCGGCTTGGTGGTAACGCTCGCGCACATGGGGCGCATCGCGGCGGGCGAGCATCGCATCGAGACGCCCGTGGGCGTGGTGACGGTGGTGCTGCATCGCGATGATTCGGTGTCGGTAACGAATATCCCGGCGTATCGCAAGGCCAAGGCGGTGCGCGTGGATGTGCCTGGCGTGGGTCGAATCACGGGCGATGTGGCTTGGGGTGGGAACTGGTTTTTCCAGATCGACGAGCATGGGCAATCGCTTGATCTCGCGAATGCCGAGGCACTCACGGACTTCACTTGGCGCATTCGATTGGCCGTGAATGCGCAAGGCTTTCCCGAGGTGGATCACATCGTGCTCTTTGCCCCGTCGCCTTCGTCTGGAGCGCATTCGCGGAACTTTGTGCTGTGCCCTGGCAAGGCCTATGACCGCTCGCCTTGCGGCACCAGCACGAGCGCACGGCTGGCGTGTCTCGCGGCTGATGGCTTGCTGGCGCAAGGCGAGCCCATGGTTCAGGAGAGCATCGTCGGCAGCCGCTTCACAGGCAGCTATCACTGGGCAGACCGAGCGGCAGGCACGGTGATCCCGACAATAACGGGCACGGCCTTCATCACGGGTGAAGGCACGCTGCTGCTTGATCCGCGCGATCCGTTTTGTTGGGGGATTCAATAGAGCCATGAGCAAACACATCCTCATCATCGGCGGCGGCGTCATTGGCCTTTGCACAGCCTATTATTGCGCATTTCGCGGGCATCGCGTCACGCTGCTGGAGCGCGAGCCGGAGGCGCACGAGGGTTGCTCGTTTGGCAATGCGGGCATGATTGTGCCGAGTCACTTCGTGCCGCTTGCGGCACCTGGCATGGTGGCGATGGGGCTGCGGATGATGTGGAATCCTGAGTCGCCGTTTTACATCAAGCCGCGTCTCGATGCAGACCTCATCGCGTGGAGCTGGAAATTCTGGTGCGCGGCGAATGCCGGGCATGTCCGCCGCTCTGCGCCGCTGCTGCGCGACTTGAGCTTCGCGAGCCGTGCGCTGTTTGAAGAGCTGGCGATGCTGCCAAACTTTGACTTCGATCTGACCCAGCGCGGCCTGTTGATGCTGTGCAAAACGCAGCACGCGCTCGATGACGAAGCGAAGTATGCGGCCCAAGCCAATGCGCTCGGCGTGCCTGCCGAGGTGCTCTCGCCAAGCGCCGCCGCAACGCTCGATCCCGGTGTGCGGATGGACATCGCAGGCGCGGTGTATTTCCCCAAGGACTGCCATCTCTCGCCAGGGCGATTCATGGCAGGAATGCGTGCCCAGTGCGCTGCGATGGGCGTGACGTTTCACTATGAAACAGAGGTCACAGGCTTCACGCAGCAAGGTCAGCGCATCACTTCTGCGAAGACGGAGGGCACAACCTTTGAAGCCGATGAAATCGTGCTCTGCGGCGGTTCGTGGTCGCCTTTGCTAGCGAAGGAACTCGGGCTGAAGTTGCCCATGCAAGCGGGCAAAGGCTACAGCCTCACGCTGTCACAGCCACGGCAGTTGCCGCAGCTTTGCTCCATCTTCACCGAGGCGCGCATGGCCATCACACCGATGGGCAGTTCGTTGCGTTTCGGTGGCACGATGGAGATCGCCGGGCTCGATGAAGCCATCAACCCACGGCGCGTGGAGGGCATCATCAAATCCGTGTCGCGCTACTTCCCTGACTTCACGCCTGCCGACTTCGCAGGCATCCAGCCCTGGAGTGGCCTGCGCCCGTGCTCACCCGATGGGATGCCTTACCTGGGCCGCACCGCGAAGTATGCCAATCTAACCCTCGCCACTGGCCACGCGATGATGGGGCTGAGTCTAGGGCCGATCACGGGCAAGCTGGTGGCACAGGTGATGGATGGCGAGAAGCCAGCGCATGAACTGGCGCGACTATCGCCCGATCGTTATGCGTGACTCGCTAAAGCTGAACGGCGCGATTGCCACGTCCAGGCTCAGTGATTGAATACAAACTCCGCCGAGTTCAGCAGCGACCACAGGATGTCTTCGGTAGCGGTCTGGCGGGTGGCTCCGGGCTGGGCGTAGTAGCGTAGGGCGATCTTTAATTCCTGGGCGCTGGGCGTGCGGTTGTAGGTGCTCAGGTAAAGCTGCTGCACGAGGCGAGGCTCAGGGATGTCGCGGCTCACGAGAGCGCGGATGCGGCTGTTATCGGCGCTGGTTTTATCCATCAAGCTGGTGGAATTCATCAGGTGCAGGGCTTGCACGATGCTGCTCTTGCGATCTCGCTCGCAGGGGCACTCTTGGCTGGCATTGGGGCGGCCAAAGGCATCGAGGAAATCGCTGCCGAGCTTCACATTCCAGGTCTGCGAGGCGCGGCTGCCTTTGGCCATGCCAGCGAAGTCATCGCGCACACCTGTGAGGTCACTCACGGCATCGAGGAGGACTTCGCCCGCGAGGCGGCGACGGTAGGCGCGGGAGTAGTTTTTGGTGTCGGCGATGTTGGTGGCATTGGGCCGCGAGCTGAGCTGGTAAATGTGCGAGCGCATGATGGTGCGCATCAGGTGTTGCAGGTCGAAGCCGTGGCTGGTGAAGTCTTGCGCAAGCCAGTGCAGTAGGGGCTCATTGGTCGCGGGGTTGGAGACGCGGAAGTCATCCACAGGATCGACGATGCCTCGTCCCATGAACTCCGACCAAACGCGATTGACGATGGCTTTGGCGAAGTAGGGATTGTCCGAGCCCGTCATCCAATCGGCCAACGCGGTGCGTGGATCCTGCCCGGCGACGTAGGGCGTGGCGGGGCCATCGGGGGCGCGAGGCACCATGACGGCATCGGTGATGGGATGCGTCACCGTGCCTTTGCCGCCATACCACCAGAACTCCGGTTCACCGGAAATGGGGGCCGAGATGCCCTGGCCCTTGCGCTTCATTTGGCCAAAGAAAGCGGCGAGCGAGTAGTAGTCTTCTTGGCTCCATTTTTCACTGGGGTGATGGTGGCATTTGGCGCATTCGAGACGCACCCCGAGGAAGATTTGACTTGTGAAAGCAGCGGCATCAATGGGCTCGCGTTTGTCGCGGACGAGAGCCACGGGGCCATACTCGTGAGTGCTGCCGCTGGCGGTGAGCAGCTCGGTGATCATGCGGTCGTAGGGCTTGTTGGCGCGGAAGGACTCGCGCAACCATTGGTCGAGAAGATAGACGGGCTTCACACCGACACGCGAGGGATTAGGCCGAATGAGATCGCCCCACTTGATGGCCCAGTGGTCGGCGTAATTGGGGTGTTGGAATAACGTGTCGATGAGCCGCTCGCGCTTGTTCGGGTCAGTGCTGGCGAGGAAGGCGCTAGCCTGCTCGGGCGAGGGCAGAATACCGATGGCGTCGAGCGAGGCGCGGCGCAGGAATTCCGCATCGCTGCATGTCGCGGAGGGCTCGTAGCCGAGCTTTTTCAGGCGAGCATAGACGAGGGTGTCGATCTCGTTTTTCACCGGCAGCGCAGCATATGTGGAGTCGGGCAATAGGGTGTCGGCAGGCACCGTGATGCGGGCGACATCGACCATGCCCATGTAGCGAATGATGATGACCCCTTCACCCGTGATCGTGCCCACCGTCACCACGCCATGCTCATCCACACTGGCCACTTCTTTATCCTGCGAGAGGTAGTCCGCGAGGGCGGTGACATCGCGCGTGCTGGCATCGGAATAGCGCGCGAGGACGCGCAGCGACTGCTGGGCGGTGCGCTTGTAGCTGCGTTCCTTGGGCGAGACTTCGATGCTCGTCAGCGTGGCCTCATTGGCCTGGGCAAAGGGCATCCCGGCCTGCATCCAGGCGAGTATCGCTTTGTAAGTGGGCGAGCCTTTCGCAAAGCGTTGCCCACCCTCATGCGGCACGGCACCTGTGGCTTTACTCAGCAGCAGGCTTTCCTCGGGCGCAGCGGGGAAGACACGCCGCCCCCGATCATCGCGCACGATCTCATTATAGTCGCTGCGCGGGTCATAGGCGAAGATCGAGAGCTTAAAATTGTTCTGCCCCTCGGGCTTCGCGTGGCAACCACCCGCATTGCACCCCGCCTTGGAGAGCAGTGGCAGGATGTCGTTGGTGAAGCTCTGACCTGCGGCGGGTGCCGTCGCATGCACGGCCTCTGGTTGCTGTGCAAAGACAGGCAGCGAGAGGCAGAGTAGAGCGATGAGACAGCGCGGAAACATGAGCGCCAAACTACGCTGATGCGCTGCGTGGTCTTGCGCCGCACAGGCTGTCTGGCCCCGGCCTAGTCGAGACACTCCATTGCAGAGTCACCGCTGCTTCGACCCGCCCTGAGGAAAGCCGTTCCCTGACTACGGAAGCTCCAGTCAGAGTCATGGACATCCTTTCCAGCCTTCTGTTTCAACCCGGCCAACGCCGCCCCCTGCCCAGGGCCATAAAGGATTGAGAGGCGCCCGACTTCAAGCGAAGTGGGGTTACGCCCCATTGAACAAATTGCCTCGGGCAGCGATATACATGGAGCATGCGGCTGCACTCCCCGCCGCGAGTTCAAGAACTGTGATGAAAACACCCCCAATTTACCTTCTTCCACCACCACCCCCGCCCATCATGAAACGGTTCATTCTCTTCACCTTCGCCACCCTTGCCATCCCCTTCCTGGCGATGGCGCAATCCCCCGAAACTCCACGCTCCGCTCCGGCTCCAGGCGAAAAAAAGCCCAGGATACGTGGCGCACTCGTCCCGGCACCTGAGACGCCTCCTGTGCCTGGCCTGCCCCCCGTGGTGCCACCGGTGCCCATGCCTGCTCCTAACCTGCCTTCGGTTCTAGCGCCAACCGTGCCTGGCTCGCCTCAAGAACCGGTCAAACCCGGATTCAAACGCCCCGGCCCTCCCGGAGCCAAAGAAAAACCCGACAAGCTAGACAAGCCCGACAAGCTAGACAAGCCCGAGAAGCTAAGCAAGCCCGGCGAGCGCGGTAAGCCCGGCAAGCAGCCAAACGAGAACCCATTCCAGGCTCCCGCTCCTTCAGTCCCGGCAGCTGATCCGAGAACCAATGCCGAGCCAGCAGCGCCCGCTCCAGGCATGAAAGCGCCCTCAGCACCTCCTGCGGCGACCGCTGAGAGGGACACTCCACCGGCCGCCCCTGGCACCCCCGGAACCCGACCCTTCCCCGGCAGAAGACCCACTGATCCGAGAGGGCGTCCCCTTGATCCTTCTTTCACACCCCCGCCAAGCCCCGGCACTCAGGCACCTAACACCACCACCGGGTCTGCTGGCACCCCTGCGCCCGCTCCAGGAATGAAAGCGCCCGCAGCACCTCCTGCGGCGACCGCTGAGAGTGCCACCCCACCGGCCGCCCCAGGCACCCCCGGATCCCGCCCCTTCCCCGGCAGAAGACCCACCGATCCGAGAGGGCGTCCCCTTGATCCTTCTTTCACACCCCCGCCAAGCCCCGGCACTCCGGTACCTACCACCACCACTGGGCCTGCCGTCACCCCTGCGCC
>JANOAR010000329.1:0-4222 GCA_031411235.1 Verrucomicrobiota bacterium
GCGCACAAAACGGTAGTCAAGGGCCACTTGCAACCCAGCCAAAGCCCATGCAAAACACCCCACCCACAGTGTCCTACATTGTGAGGCATCGAGCCACCTTCTGAATTACTCTTCGGTGTCTCTTTTCAATGAGGCATCACGTCATTGCGCTCCAAACCATGAAGATAGAACTATCGACAAGGTTGCCCATACATCCCATCCCCTACCCACCGAATCTTATGCAAGCCTATGTTCTGCCTTTCATTTTCATCGTCATTGCCAGTGCATTCCCGCTCAATGCGCAGTCGCCACAAGACAAGCCTGCGCCTAAATTCACCTTAAAGGTGGAAGCGGACTACCTCGCCCTTCACACCAGTGGCACCGCCCCCGCAGAGGCCACAGCGCGGGAGTATCGGCTAACGATGAGTGGCAAGACCTCGGAAGCTGCACCGTGGACATCCATTCCCAACATCGAAGCCAATGGCAGCTTCAAATTCGACGTGCCGCTGACGGACTGGCGCTGGGCTAGGCTGGAAGTGCGAGCCATGGCTGATGAGAAAGTCCTGGCGACGGATGAGGCAGTGCCGGAAAAGCGCAAGTTCACGATGCTGACGCCAGAGCGCATCGCCGCGCTACCAGAGGCGCAGCGCACGGCATGGCAAACCTATCTGAAAACCTCAGCGCATCATGCCGATCACGAGCGCGAGTTGATCGCCACAGAGTGCCGGAAGCTCGGCATGGCTACATCGCAGGCCGCGCCTCACAACAGCACGGAGTTTGAGATGGACAGCAAGGTGCCCCCCGAGTGGTATGGCGGCGCGGATGCACTCAAGATCGTTGACGCGGTGCTTAGTTTTCAGACGCCCGCTGGCTCGTGGTCAAAGGCCGTCAGCTACATGCTCGGCCTGCGCCAGCCAGGCACACACTGGACGAATAACGCCGAGAACCCATGGCACTACTGCGGCACGCTCGACAACCGCACCACGACCGAGCAGATCAAGTTCCTGGCCAATGTTCATGCGGCGACCAAGCGCGACGACGCCAAAGCGGGCACGTTGCGCGGCATCGAGTGGCTGCTCGCCGCGCAGTTCCCCAATGGCGGCTGGCCGCAAGTGTACCCCGTGGAGCCTGGCTACCACGAGGCGATCACACTGAATGATGACGCGATGCTGCATGCGCTGGAGGTGCTACTGGCCGTGCGCGAGGCCGAGGCTCCCTTCACTTTTGCCGATGAAGCCCTTCGCCAACGCGCCACAGTCGCTTTTGAAAAAGGCATCGCCTGCCTCGTGGAATGCCAGGTAAAAATCGAGGGTAAGCCCACAGTATGGTGCGCACAGCATGATCCGCTCTCGCTCGCGCCAGTCGCCGCACGATTGAAGGAGCCGCCTTCGCTCAGCGGCGGTGAGAGCACGAGCCTGTTGAAATTTCTCATGCGCAAAAGTCCCGTCACCACCACGGCTAGCAGCGTTATTGAAAACGGCATCACCTGGTTGTCCGCACATCGCATCACCAACTTGCGCAAGATCAAGAATGCCGAAGGCAAGACCGACTACACCGTCGATGCAGCCTCTGGCGAGATTTACTGGGCGCGCTTCTACGATGTGCAAACGGGTCTGCCCATCTTCGCAGGGGCGCAGGATGGCAAGATTTACAATACCTTCCACGAGATGGCTCAGCACAACAAAGTGGGCTATGACTACTTCACCACCAAACCGAATGACTTGATCAGCAAGGAAGTCGAGCGATGGAGGAAGCGCGTGCAAAAAGAAGCTCGCTGATGCCGCAACAGGCAGCCGACTTGCGCCGCGCCTCTTGATCTCAAGCTTCGACCAAGGATTCGTCCGATAGAACGTATGGCGTGGTTCGCCTTCCATCGTCAATGCAGGATACCCTCTTCGCCCACCGTCTATCTGCGTTGCCATGAAGACACTCGCCTTACTCCTGCTCGCCTCCATCGCCAGCGCGGCAGATTATTTTGATGAGACCGCGAGCACCACTGTGTTTGCTTTTGATGAGGTGACGATCCCGCACACGCAGAATCTCCGGCTCGAAATGCGATCCCCCACACGGCATCCCGCGAACCCTGTGCTACCGCGTGGAGCGCCCGGCACACCGGATGCGTATGGCGTGCAGTTCTATGGCTCAGTGATTCGCGAAGGCGGCAAGTTTCGCCTGTGGTATGTGGCGTTTGATGATGACACCGAGAACAAAGTGGCCTCTGCACGCTGGCGTGCGGCCTATGCGGAGAGCGTGGACGGACTGCACTGGACTAAGCCCCATCTCGGCCTCGTCGAGTATCGGGGAAACAAGAACAACAACCTCGTGCTGATCGAACCTGGGCCGTTTGGATTCGTGAACTTGAAGGTGATCGCTGATCCCAGCGATCCCGACCCCCAGCGCCGCTACAAGATGTCCACCCATGTCTATTTCCGGCACAATACTCGCCTGGGCACACTGGCCCCTTTTGCCAGCGTGGATGGAATGCATTGGAAGCTGCTCACCGATGCCAAGCCGATAAAAGCGGAGCTAAAAAAGGAAGACCTCGTGTTGCCCGGCGTCCACTTCGAGCCCTGTGGCGGCCTCTACAAGTGGGATGGCATGTATTACATCTGCGGGCAGAATGCGATGAATGCCACACGCCCCTACAATGGCCGCGTCGTGCGCATGTATCACTCGCCCGACTTTGTGAACTGGTCGCAAACCAGCAGCATCGGCTTCGTGCGCACGCTGCAACAAAAGGCCATGCTGCCTGGGCACAGCCGCGAGGGCGAGCAAAACCACGAAGGCATCAGCGTGTGGAATCGGCGCAACCTCCTGCTTGGCATCTATGGTCGCTGGCACGGCGCAGCGGAGTGGAAGGATGTCACGATTGATCTCGGCTTCGTCGTCAGCAACGATGGCGTGAGCTTCCGCGAACCCGCACACGAATGGACTTTCCTCAAGCGCGGCGAGGACGGTCAGTGGGATCAGGGCGGCCTCATCCAAGGGCAAGGCTTTGAAAACATCGGCGACGAAACCTTCCTCTACTACGGCGCGTGGGATCCCAGGCATTGGCAAAATACGCCCGAGCGCGGCGGCGTCGGCATCGCCGTGCTGCCTCGCGATCGCTTCGGCGACCTCGTCGTCGAAACCAAAGGCAAAGGTCCTGGTGATTACCAATGGCCCGAGATCACCAGCGAGTTCATCACCGCCGCCATTCCGGTGAAACGTGCGCAGCGTTTCTATCTGAATGCCGATGGACTCGGCCCCGATGCTGCCCTGAAAATCGAGCTACTCGCTGCCAATGAGAAACCACTGGGTTACATAGCCAACATCCGCCAAAACGGCTTCCAAACCCCCATCCTATGGGCTGGCAAAACCATAGCCACCGACCTGCCCGAGCGCATCCGCATTCGCGTCACCTTCGAAGGCAAGCGCAACAGCGACATCCATTTCAGCGCCCTCTATTTGCAGCCAGCAGACTGAAACCCGTGGTTTCATAAGTTGGCCTGCCCGTGACTGCCGCAGTAGCTTTGTCCGTGAGGACGGGCCGGGCTCGACGTCGCTACAAGCACAATGCCTGCGGCTGGCGACGTTGGCTGAGGAGCGCTCAAAGCCCCAACGGGGCGGGCTATGCCATTAGCTACAATACGTCGTCATTTGTGAAGACACCGCTTAGTGACTCAGGAAGACCTCCGTTGGTAGGCATCGAAAAGCTCTGAGACCAGCACACCGCGAAACTTCATTCCCGTGGTCTCGCAGGCTTCGATTTCGACATTGGTCAGGTTCAGATTACTGAACTTCGCGCCGCTGAAATTGATGTCGGTGAAGGTGGCCTTCGACAAATTCACGTTGGTGAAGGTCGCCTCCTGGAGATTCACATCATCAAACTCCGACCGTGAAAGATTGGCGTTGGTGGCCAGCAGGGTCTCCCTGGTGTTTTGGATTTTCATCGGAGTAAACAATTTTACGTTACGGCCCAGCGGTACCGGCCGCCGGGCCGGGTTGAGCCTGGGAACGGAACGGCAGGTTCGGATTACGGAAAACTTGGACGACAAGGCAGCTCCGGCGGTTGTCCAGCCAGGCATGGACCGCATGGGTTGCGTGTGGCGATTCGAAGGTCATGGGTTGGAGATGCTGAGCTGACGCGAGGCCTCGTCGTATCGAACCCTCACGACGCTGAAAACGGATCCGGACCAATCGGCGGAAAAATCCTTCGGATAATAGGCATCGACGTGGCCGGTGTCGATGTAGCAACACTTCG
>JANOAR010000330.1:0-1530 GCA_031411235.1 Verrucomicrobiota bacterium
ACTCGGCGCTCGCATCTGCGCCGAAGAAACTTTCTGGCGAGTTCGAGTTTGGTGGGCAGGATCATTTCTATCTCGAATCGCAGGCGGCGTGGGCGGAAGTCGGCGAGGACGGCACGGTGTTCATTAATAGTTCCACGCAGCATCCGAGTGAAGTGCAGATGGGGGTCGCGCATGTGCTGGGACTCCATTTCAACAATGTGGTCGTGCAATGCCCGCGCATGGGCGGCGGTTTCGGCGGCAAGGAAACCCAGGCGGCAGCTCCAGCTGCGTTCGCGGCACTGGCGGCAACTGTGACGCGGCGGCGCGTGCGCGTGCGCTACAACCGTGACCAGGACATGGCCATCACCGGCAAGCGGCATCCGTTCCTTGCGCACTTCGAAGTCGGCTTCGCGCCGGATGGGAAATTGCTCGCGTTGAAGGCGGAATTGTTTGCCGATGGTGGCTGGACGCTTGACCTGTCACGCGCCATAGCAGACCGCGCCATCCTTCATATTGATAACTGCTATTTCATCCCCGCGATGGATGCACGCAGCACGGTGGTGAAGACGAACGTCACCTCGCACACGGCGTTCCGCGGGTTTGGTGGTCCGCAAGGAATGATTGTCATCGAGGAGGTCATGGACCGCATCGCACGGGAGACAGGCCTTGCGCCGGAAGTGGTGCGTGAACGGAATCTTTATCATGGCACGGGCGAGACCAACACCACGCACTATGGGCAGTTGATCGAGGACAACCGGATTCAGCGCGTGTGGCATGAGTTGAAGGAGACGAGCAGCTTTGCCGCCCGCCGCGCGGAGATCGCGCAGTGGAACGCGGCGAATCCGCATCACAAGCGCGGGCTGGCGATGACGCCGGTGAAGTTCGGCATCTCGTTCACGCTGACGTTTCTCAATCAGGCGGGCGCGCTCGTGTTGATTTATCGCGACGGCACGGTGCAGGTGAACCACGGCGGCACCGAGATGGGCCAGGGCCTTTACACGAACCTCGCGCAGATTGCAGCGCGTGAGCTAGACATCCCGCTCGCAAACATCCGCGTGATGGCGACGCGCACGGACAAGGTGCCCAACACCTCGGCCACCGCGGCGTCGTGCGGCACGGACTTGAACGGCATGGCGGTGAAGAACGCGTGCGAGCAGTTGCGCGAGCGATTGAAGGAATTCCGCACGCCGGAACGCACCATCGCGCAGGCGGTCGAGGCGGCGTATGTGTCGCGCGTGAGCTTGAGCGCGAATGGTTATTACCGCACGCCGGACATCTTCATGGACTGGCCGAACGGACGCGGGAAGCCGTTCCATTACTACGCCGTCGGCGCGGCGGTGAGCGAGGTGGAGGTGGACGGCTTCACGGGCATGATGAAGCTGTTGCGCACGGATATTTTGCACGACGTGGGCGAACCGATTAACCCCGCCGTCGCGCGCGGGCAGGTGGAAGGCGGTTTCGTGCAGGGCGCAGGCTGGCTGACGTGCGAGGAACTGGTGTGGAACAAGGAAGGCGTTCTGCTCACGCACTCGCCGGACACTTACAAGATTC
>JANOAR010000331.1:0-50319 GCA_031411235.1 Verrucomicrobiota bacterium
ATCAACCAAGATGCCGCCGCGCCGCTCCTCCACTCAAACTAAGACAAGCCAAGTTAATCGCGATGAAATTCAATCCGACCCTCCTCTGCACGTTCATACTCACTGCCGCGATGTTCGCAGCGGAACCCGTCGTCTTCAACGCACGCACGGCAAGCAGCGGCAAGTGGTCTGATGCTCAGACATGGGAAGGCGCTCGCAGGCCTAAGGCGGGCGACTTTGTTCAAGTTCGGGCGGGCCATGTGGTGACCTATGATGTGAATTCAGATGCTGCGCTGCGGATGCTGCACGTCGCGGGCAAGCTCACGTTTTCGCGCGAGGTGTCCACGTTGCTCGATGTCGGACTCATCAAGGTCGAACCCGGCGAAACCACGACGGAAGATGGTTTCGACTGCCATGATGTCGCTCCCGCGCCACAAGCTAGCGCTGCGCTGCCGGTGCTCGAAATCGGCACGCTGGCATCGCCTATACCCGCGGGTGTGAAGGCGACGATCCGTTTGCGTCAGTTTAAAGGCACGAATGTGGAAACCTTGCCTGCCATCATCGCCTGCGGCGGGCGCTGGGACGTGCATGGAGCACCGATGAAGCGCACTTGGTTGAAGCTCGCAGCGCCTGCGAAGGCGGGCGACGTGAGCGTGACGGTGGAACAAGCGGTGGCCGACTGGCATGTCGGTGATCGCCTCCTCATCACCACGGGCGAGTGGCCGGCCATCGAGTCTGGAGCGAGTTTTCGCAAGGATAGCCGCAGGCCAAAGCCGGTGGGCACGGAGGAGCGTGCTATTGCAGCCATCGAAGGCGCGGTGCTCACGTTGGATCGTCCGCTCAGCAAGGCGCATCACGGCGAAGGCATGATGCGTTGTGAAGTCGCCAACCTCTCGCGCAATGTCGTCATCGAGTCCGCCGATCCCAAAGGCGCGCGAGGTCACACGATGTATCATCGCGACTCCTCGGGCGGCATCAGTTACGCGGAGTTTAGGCATTTGGGGAAAGAGGGCGTGCTCGGCAAGTATGCGATCCATTTTCATCTCGTGCGCGACACGATGCGCGGCAGCGGCGTGCTCGGCGCGAGCATTTGGGACTCGCATAATCGCTGGATCACCATCCATGGAAGCGACCATCTGCTCATTCGCGATTGTGTGGGTTATCAGTCCATCGGTCACGGTTTCTTCCTCGAAGACGCGACCGAGCAATGGAACGTGTTTGACCGCAATCTCGCCGTGCAGGCCTTTGGTGGAGTGCCCTTGCCGCAGCAGGTTCTGTCGTTCGATCCCAACGATGGCGCGGGCTTCTGGTGGGCGAATGGACGCAACACCTTCACCCGCAATGCCGCGTGTGAGAACGACCGCTATGGCTTCCATTTCCAAATCACCAAGACGCCCGACTTCAACCCCGTGCTGCGGGTTCGCTCACCCGATGGCAAAGTCGCCGAGCGCGATGTGCGCAGCTTGCCGTTCATGCGCTTCGAGGACAACGAGTCCCACAGCGAAGGCCTGTTCGACTTCCGCTTCGGCGATGAAGAACACGGCTCCGTGCATGGCGACCGCGAGCATCCCTTCATCGCTCGCAACCTGCGCGCCTGGGCTTCGCACTATGCCGTCCGGCCCAACGTTCAGTTCTTCCTGCTCGATGGCCTATGGGTGAAGGACGCCGCATTTGGCATCTATCACCCGGATTACGATGCCCATGTGTATCGCGACATTGCCTTCCACAACATCACTGCCGAGCCAATCAACGGCGGCCACGACGAACTGAGCCTTCCGTATGGCGACTTCACTTATGACGGACTCACCTTCGCCGACTGCACGCTGAAAAATGACCCGCTCGTGCAACTCACCGCCATCGGACACAAGCCGGGCCTTGTGGCACATTTCCGCGGCCTCAAACTCAGCAACAGCACCAGCGGAAGCAGCGTCGTCGATTTCGGCGGCGGCCCGCGCACGAAAAAGACCGAGCACCCCATCAGCTACTACTTTCACGACAGCCCTGTGACCCGAGTGGCGAGTGTGCATGTGAAGGATGCGGACAAGGGCATCGCGTTTCCGCAACTCCTCGCGCCCGTCGATGACCTGCCCCCTGCGACCTTGATCACAAGCATCCAACCCGAAGGCACCAAATGCACCGTGTATGGTGTTTCCCATGACAACGGCGAGATCGCAACGGTTTCCATCAATGGCCATCCCGCGACGATCACCACCCAGCACGCCGGGGTTGCGGACTGGAGTATCACACTCGACCCGCCTGCTGACGACCGCTACCTTGCCAAGGCCACAGATCTTGCGGGCAATGTTGAGTTGATGTCCCGCGAGGTAGGCCGTGGAGGCGCTGCAGCACGAGCACCTTGAAAATGAGCATGGGATGGAAGTGCGGCCTGCCGCCGGGGCCTTTGAGGTGAGCGCCACACCCCGCGCACTCTTGGGTTCGCACGCGCTTGTTTCGCGCTGTACCCAGGGTAGCCCCAGCTCGCCAAGGCTCGCCAGGGCTAGTATCCACAACACCGTTGGTGTGGGTTTACCAGCAATGTTTGGGGGTATTTTCTTCGTTGGCTGAACAACGAAAAAGAGGTGGGGGGCTCAGAGCGAGTGGCGCAGCCTTCGGGCTCAAGCGCTGGGTTGGCTAATGAAATAGCCTTGGCTGCTATGCCATCACATTCACCAGCGTGCCGATGCCTGTGATGCTGATTCGCACCTCGTCGCCGATCTTTAACGTGAATTCGTCGGGGGGGACGATGCCGGTGCCGGTCATGAGGAAGGCTCCGTTGGGGAAGTCGTTGTCGCGGTAGAGGAAGCCGACTAGCTCGGCGGGGGTGCGCTTGAGCTGGGCGAGGGTGGTGCTGCCGCTGAAGACGCTGGCACCGGTGCGGAGGATTTCGATGCTGATCTGTGTGTCGCTGCTCATCGGCTCGTGCTGCACGGCGATGCAGGGGCCGAGGGCGGCGCTGGTGCGGAAGCTTTTGGCTTGGGGCAGATACAGGGGGTTCTCGCCTTCGATGTCGCGGCAGGAAAGGTCATTGCCCGCGGTGCAGCCGATGATGGTGCCCGTGCGGGTGATGACGAGGGTCAACTCGGGCTCGGGCACCATCCAGATGGAGTCGCGGCGCAGGTGCATGGTGCCGCCGGGTGCGGCGACACGATGCGGGGTGGCTTTCATGAAGATCTCGGGGCGCTCGGCGGCATACACGCGGTCGTAAAAGCTGCCGCCGCCAGCGTCCTTGCTCTCCTCCATGCGGGCGGTGCGGCTGCGGAAATAGGTGACGCCTGCGGCCCATACTTCCTGGGTGCTGACGGGTGAAAGCAGCTCCACGGGAGGCGCGCATACGGGCGAGGTAGGTGCGGCGCTGGCGAGGTAGGCGGGGAGGTCATCGCGATTGAGCAGCTCCGTCCAGTCCTGCTGGGGGAGGGCGTGGCAGATGCCTGCGAGTTCGACGACGGGGCCGGAGGGAGTGCGGTAGAGGAGCATGTTTTAAAGGATGAGTGATGAATGATGAGTGATGAATGAGGAAGTAAATAATGAGTGTCGCTTCATAGAGCAGCGAATTTGCATTCATCACTCCTCAGCCATCCTGCATGACTTTCATCCAGCGCTGACGGCAGGCGGGGTATTCGGCGATGAGCTGCTTGGCGATGGTGTCGGACTCGGCTTGGAGGCCCTGCATACGAGCGAAGACGGCGATCAATTCCTGGCGGTGGAAGTAGTCGTCGCTGTCACTGATGAGCTTGCAGAAGTCCTGGGCTATGTTCAGCAGCGTTTCGGGCTGCACTTGATCCATGGGGAGTGTGACGGCACCTTTTTCCAGGCTGAGCGTGAGGCTGATGAGGCTCATCGCGGTGACGCGGCCATCGACGGGGCCGATTTCGCGGCGGAGCACTCGGCCCTGCCAGCCTTTGGTCTGGATGTCGCGGAAGAGTGTGGTGAGGAAGTCGGCGGCACTTTGGTTTAAATACAGCTTGGTCTCCATCGCCGACTGCACTCCGGGCGAGTCGAATTTCATGCTGCGCAGGATGTTGATGGCTGGGCTGTAGTCGTAGCCACGCACCAGCGAGGGCAGGGATTCGGACAGCTCGGTGAGTTGCTCTTCTTCGTGCTTTTGGTGCTCGAGTTGGTCTTTGATGTTGGCCCACTGGGCCGCGAGTCGCAGCCGCCCTTGGCTTCGTTCGAGGCGGTTGAGTCGTTCGTTGAGTTTGGCACGCAGTGCGCCTTGGGTCTTCAGTTGGGCGATGATCTGCTGAGTTTCGGTGATGAGGGCGGTGATCGCGGCGTCATCGAGTCCTTCATCGGGCTTGGCGAGTATTTTCACGAGCTTCACGTCGGCGGCATAGGGTTCGACGACTGCGTGGTAGAGTTCGATCCATTCGAGGTCGGTGCCTTTTTGTCGGCTGCTGAGAAAGATGCCAAGCTGGCTCGCAGCGATTTTAGGATCACCGAGGTGCCACTGGGCGAGGCCGTGGGCGAGGTAGCCGAGGGCACCTTCGTTTTGCTCATTGTAGTCGAGCTTGGTCTGTGTCTCGGACAGGCCTAGATCCTTGCCCATACGGGTGCCGAGCTTAACAAAAAAGTCGTCGAGCAGTTTGCCGTCGCTGTGCTCTGCACCCATTACATTGAAGAGGGCGAGCGCTTGGGATTTGCTGGCGGCATCGCCTCGGATGATTCTGCACAGGGCAGCGTTGTAGCGGGTCTTGTTGAGGGTGGTGTGGTCTTTGACCCCATCTTTTAGGATGCCCTCGAAAAGTGGCATGGCCACATCGACCTTGCCTGCGCGGAGGGCATTTCTGGCTTCCTCGAATCGAGTGGCGATGGTTTTTTCTCCAGCGCGAATGGTGACGCTGTCGCCACCGAGATCGTCGGCACTGACGCCTTGGGTCACGACCACTGACTTGGCTGGGGTGTTGCTGCCGCTGCGCAGCACCAAGCCGATGATGAAGGCCATGACCAGCGCTGCGGCACTGGCTAGGATGGTCATACGCCGCCGCGAGTAGCCACCCACGACCATGGCGTGATCCGAGAGCCCCTCGGCCAGTCGCAACTCATCCACGGTGGCGTCATAACTTGGCGGACGGTCTTCGGGTTTAAAGGCCAACAGGCGATCGACGATATGCAGCGTGCGAGGTGCAAAGGGTGTGCCTGCGTCTTCCAGGGTCACGCGGCGGCACTTGATCAGCCGCAGCTCGGCGATGGCGCTGGTATTGGCCTTGTGCGGAGGTTTGCCCGTGAGGGCGTGGTAAAGGGTGGCCCCAAGGCTGAAGAGGTCGCCCCGGAAGTCTTCGTTGCCCTCGATGACTTTCTCTGGGCTGACGTAAAAGGGCGTGGCCCAGATTTCGCCCGATTCGTCTTTGTGATCGACGAACAGCGCGAGGCCGAAGTCCACGACCTTGGCGATGCCTTCATCGGTGAAAAGGATGTTGGCGGGCTTCACATCTCGGTGCTGTAACCCCATGCGATAGGCGGCACGCAGGCCATCGGCCACTTGCCGACCAATCCGCAGGCTTTCCTTCTCGGGCACGATGCCATCGCGCTTGATTCGCTGCTCCAGGCTGCCGCCTGTGACGAGTTCCATGGCGATGTAAAAGTAGCCTTGGTCATAACCTACTGAGTAGAGTTTGATGACGTTGGGATGGGTGACGCGGGCGGTGATGAGGGCTTCGTTTTGAAACTGCTGCATCCTCGCCTGATCGAGGCTGTAATGGCGATGCAGAATCTTCAGCGCCACGCGTCGTCCTAGCGTCTCGTCCTCTGCCTCAAACACCCGGCTCATGCCGCCCTCGCCGATCTGGCGAATGATGACGAAGTGGTCAAATTTACGCCGCACCCGGATGCTCTGCTGGCAGAAGGGGCACGGGATTTTAGCGAAGGGCTCAAAGATCGAAACGTCGATCTGGGCACTGCAAGAGGGGCACTGACTGAGGTATGAGGAAGGTAAGGACACTAGTTGGGTTCCGAGGTCATAGCGTAACGCTGCTCGTATGGCAATCCTGGCAAGGTAACAAAATTGTATCGCTTCTATTTAGACTCAGCGGTAACTCCGAGAGTTGCTAGTTTCTGGCTTTCGACTCTCTCTCCTCCTCAACTGCGCTTTTAATGATCGACCTCGATAACCTCACCATGCACTACGGCGAACTGAAAGCGCTGGAGGGGCTGCACTTGCACATCCCCCAAGGTGAGTTTTTTGCCTTCCTAGGCCCCAATGGCGCGGGGAAAACCACCGCCATACGACTGCTCACGGGCCTCATGGCACCGACCGCAGGCCAGGTGCGCATCTGTGGGCTAGACATCCAGGAGACGCCGCTGGAGGCCAAGTCGCTGCTGGGGTATGTGCCCGATGTCGCCGTCTTTTATGAAAAACTGACGCCGCCTGAGTTCATGCACTTCATTGCTGATCTCTACCAACTCGACGAGGCGGAAATGCTCGCCGAAACGGACGACCTTTTTGCCAAGTTTGACCTTCATCGTTATGCGCGGCAGCGGATCGAAAACCTTAGCCACGGCACACGGCAACGTCTAGCCATCGCCTCGGCCTTGCTGCACAAGCCCAAGGTCTTCATCATCGACGAGCCCATGGTGGGCCTCGACCCCCTCCATGCGAGAACCGTGAAGCAAGAGCTGAAGGCCCGCAGCCAGGCTGGCATGACGATCCTCATGTCCACCCACCTGCTCAACATTGCCGAAGAACTCGCCGACCGTATCGGCATCCTGCACCATGGCAAACTCATCGCCCTGGGAACGCTCGGTGAGCTGAGACAGAACTTCGAGCGCGAGGGCGGTCGCTTGGAGGACATTTTCCTCGGCATGGTCGGCGAGGACTAAAAAACTTCGATCATGGAGACTCCATGTGATAGCTTTCACGCCTCACACCGCATGGATGACTCCGAACAGCCGCTGGAAAACCACACGCCTCACGTCGAGGAGCCGTTGTGGCATGACGATCCAAGCGATGCCGCTGTGACATTCATTGCCGAGGAAGAGTCCAACGAGCGGCCCGCCACCGTGGGGTCGGCGCGTGATGATATTCAGATCCCGGACTTCACCTTGATCAAGCGCATCGGCTCGGGTGCCTATGGCGAAGTGTGGCTCGCCCAGGGCATCACGGGCGCACTGCGAGCGATCAAGATCGTTTGGCGCGAAGACTTCGAGCTGACCAAAACCTTTCACCGCGAGTTCCTCGGTATCCAGCAGTTCGAGCCCATCTCGCGCGGACATCCCGGACTCGTCCACATCCTGCATGTCGGCTGGAATGAGGCGAATGGCTTCTATTATTGCGTCATGGAATTGGGCGATGATGTGGAAGTGGGGCCGCACATTGAGGACACGTCCACCTACATACCGCGCACCCTCGGCTCCGACCTCAAACGCCATGGCCGCCTGGATCTGCACTTCTGCCAGGAGGCGGGTGCCTTCATCGCCGATGCGCTGCACTACATGCATGTGCGGGGACTGACGCACCGCGACATCAAGCCCTCCAACATCATCTACTGCGGCGGCGTGTGTAAGCTCGCCGACATCGGCCTCGTCGCCATGTCGGGCGAGCGCTCCTTCGTTGGCACCGAGGGCTTCGTCCCCCCAGAAGGCCCCGGCACGCCGCAGGCCGATATTTATAGCCTCGGCAAGGTGCTCTACGAGATGAGCAGCGGCAAAGACCGCATGGAATTCCCCGAAGTGCCCGACGAGATCGACCCGAGCGAGTGGCCCTTTTGGAACAACTTCAACCGCGTCATTCTGCGTGCCTGCGCCCCCGATCTCAATGAGCGCTGGGCCACGGGTGAAGCCTTCGCCGATGCCCTGCGTGCCGTCACTGACGCTCGCCCTGTGTCCCTCACCCAGCGCGTCACCAAGCTGTTGCGCCGTGTCGCCCTCTTTGGCATTGGCTCTTGCCTCATCGGAGGCGGCTGGACTTCCTATAAGCACCAAAAGGAATGGGCCTACACCCTGCCCGCCCCCGTAAAACCCGCGCCCCCGCTGCCAGAACAGCCGACTCCAGGCAAACCCTGGAAAAGCATGAGCGGCCCCTGGTTTTCATATCAAAAAGATCGCCATGTAGCCGACGCCCCCGTGGACTTCACTTGGTTCAATACCTTCCTCGAAGAAACCATGCGCCCCTTTGAAGGCGAAGTGGTCACCATGCCCATAGCGGGCAATAAAACCATCTCTGCAGTCGTCGTCTCCAAGCCAGACGCCGACGACTTCTGCGAATGGATCACTGCCCAAGAGCGCGCGGGCGGCAGCAACTTCCCCGATCAATTCGAGTACACCTGGCACGCCGTGAAGCCGCCACGGCCTCCCGGAGCCATGCCGCTGCGCAAAGGCTGGTCCGCCATCGTCTGCGAGATCACACGCTTTGGCTTCGGCAGAGTCGTCATCACTAGCACCCCCGCGCCCGCCGAGGTCTTCCAGGGCGATGAACTGCTAGGCCGCACGCCACTGACGCTGCCCCGCGTGAGAGAGGGTAATTACGAGTTCAACATCCGCTACCCAGGCTACAAAACTGAGGTGGTGAATGGCACCATCAAAAAAGGGCAGTCACGCAATCACCCCCTCAAGCTCAAAAACATCAGTGCCGTCGTTTGGGGCAAGCCCTGGGAGAACACCCTGAAAATGAAGTTCATCCCCCTCGGCCAAGCCATGCTCGGCGTGTATGAGGTGCGTCGCCGCGACTACCTCGAATACGCCCGCGCTCGCAAGCTTCCCCCCATCCCTGAGCAGGAGTTGGAAAAAGCGACCGAACTCGACAACCCCATCACCCACGTCACTCGCGAAGACGCCCAAAATTTCTGCCAATGGCTCACGGATAAGGAGCAAGCCACCGAGATCATCGAGGGCAATCAGCATTATCGCCTGCCCTCGGATAACGAATGGAGCATGGCAGGCAACGTGCCTCGCGAGATCGGCTCCAGCCCCGCAGAACGCCATCTCCACGTCGATGGCATCTACCCCTGGGGCTTCACCCTGCTGCCGCCCGAATCCGTCGCCAACCTTTTCGACAAAACCGCTGCCGCAGCCGAAAAAGGAGCCAAGGGCATCGAAAACTACGACGACCACCAAGCCAAAATCGCTGCTGTGGGCACCATGAAGCCCGACTGGTTGGGTCGCTACGACCTTTCTGGAAACGTCTGGGAATGGGTCGCCGATGACTACGGCGGCAGCGACGCTAGCACCGCAACACAAGGAACGGCCCGTGGCGGCAGTTGGCTCACCAAGGAACGGCAAGAAACCCTCACCAGTTTCAGAAAGCCAGTGCCCATCAACGCACGCCAGCAGGATGTCGGATTCCGCGTCATGCTCTCGGATGGGCGTCCCGCGCGCGAGGACGAATAAGTCTCTCAGACAGCTATACAGCTGTGCCTCATGCTTTTGGGAAATGAGCGCCGCACTCTGGCGAGCGCCTACGGCGTGCGCACCGTAGCGGCGTTCGCCAGAACGCGGCGCTGCTGAGCCCGAGAAAACCCCATTTCACCAATTGCACCACCCCCGATCCGCCCTTTACTCCGCGCCCTTCATTTTTCCCACCTCATCATGGCTATCAAGCGCGCACTCCTCTCCGTCTCCGATAAAACAGGCATCCTCGACTTCGCTCGTGGGCTGGAGGCAGCAGGGGTGGAAATCCTCTCCACTGGCGGCACGGCCAAGCATCTGAAAGACAATGGCGTGAAGGTGAAGGATGTCTCCGACCACACTGACTTTCCCGAGTTATTCGATGGCCGCGTGAAAACCCTCCACCCCAAGGTTCATGGCGGTCTGCTGCAACGTCGCGATAACGATGAAGACATCCGCGACGCAAAGAAGCACGAGATCCCCTGCATCGACCTCGTTGCGATCAATTTGTATCCCTTTGAGCAGACCATCGCCAAGCCCGGCGTGAGCTTCGAGACTGCCATCGAAAACATCGACATCGGCGGCCCTTCCATGCTGCGCTCGGCAGCGAAAAACCATCGCTGGGTCACGGTCATCAGTGATCCCGCCGACTACCAGAGCGTGCTTGATGAGATCAAAGAACACGACGGCGACACCACCCTCGCCACCCGCGAGCGCTTCGCCTGCAAGGTCTTCCAGCGCACCTCGCAGTACGACACCGCCATCGCCGCCTACCTGAACAAAGAACAGACCACGCAGAAGACCTTTAACATCTCCCTGCCGCTCTACGCTGAACTGCGCTACGGCGACAATCCCCACCAAGCCACAGCCCTCTACGGCAACTTTGGCGACTACTACAACAAGCTCCACGGCAAGGATCTCAGCTACACCAACGTGCTCGACATCCAAGCCGCCAGCGGCCTCGTCCTAGAGTTCCGCAGGCCGACCGTGGCTATTTTAAAACACACCAATCCCTGCGGCGTCGGCTGTGCCGATGAAGACCTTCGCGAGGCCTGGGACAAGGCCTTCGAGACCGATAAACAGGCTCCTTTCGGCGGCGTCATCGTCACCAATCGCAGCATGTCACTCGGCTTGGCCAAAATCATCAGCGAGATATTTACCGACGTCATCATCGCGCCCGATTACGATGCCGACGCTCGCGCCCTGTTGCAGAAAAAGAAAAACCTGCGCCTCATCCAAATGCTCCCCGGTGTGCAGGAAGCCCTCGCCGAACCCATCATCCGCAGCGCCCCCGGCGGCATTATGGTCATGGATGCCGACGTGCGCGCCCTCGGCATGGAAGATCTCGAATCCAAAGTTAAAACCAAGCGCCCACCGACCCGCGAAGAGATGGAAGCCATGCGCTTCGCCTGGCGCGTGGTGAAGCATGTGAAGAGCAACGCCATTGTCTTCGCTAGCCACGATCGTACGCTCGGCATTGGCGCAGGCCAGATGAGCCGCGTGGACTCCTGCCGCATCGCCATCTGGAAGGCCAGCGAGGCGGGGCTCTCGCTGAAGGACAGCGTCGTCGCCAGTGACGCCATGTTCCCATTCCCCGATGGCCTCATCGCCTGTGCCAATGCTGGAGCCACCGCTGCCATCCAGCCCGGCGGCAGCGTGAAGGATGGCGAAGTCATCGCCGCCGCCGACGAGCGCGATGTAGCCATGTGCTTCACCGGGCATCGCCACTTTTTGCACTAGGCCTTACTTCATCATAAATCCCTCCGCCGACCTGAATTTCAGCGTTGCAAGGGCAAGTCCCAGAACTTATACACCCGGCCCTCCGCTCCCGGCGGGTCATACAGCAACACTTCAGCCTTCTAACTATATGGGTCGCCTCTTCAACAATGTCGTCGAAACCGTTGGCAACACGCCTCTGGTCAAACTCAATCGTGTGACCGCTGGCCTCGAAGCCACTGTTGCCTTGAAGTGCGAATTTTTTAATCCCCTCGGCAGCGTCAAAGACCGCATTGGTGCCGCCATGATCGAAGACGCCGAGCAGCGTGGCATCATCAAAGACGGCACCGTCATCGTCGAGCCCACCAGTGGTAACACGGGTATCGCGCTCGCCTTTGTTTGCGCCGCCAAAGGCTACAAACTCATCCTCACCATGCCCGAAACCATGAGCATGGAGCGCCGCACTCTCCTCGCTCTCCTCGGTGCTGAACTCGTGCTCACCGAAGGCCCCAAAGGTATGAAAGGAGCCATCGCCAAAGCCGAAGAAATCGTCGCCTCCACGCCCGGAGCCTGGATGCCGCAGCAATTTGAAAACCCTGCTAACCCTGCCATCCACAGCAAGACCACCGCCGAGGAACTCTGGAACGATACCGATGGAGCCATCGACATCCTCATCTCCGCCGTCGGCACAGGCGGCACCATCACCGGCATCTACGAAGCGCTGAAGCCCCGTAAGCCAAGCTTCCAAGCCATTGCCGTTGAGCCCGAAGCCTCGCCCGTCATCAATCAAACCCTCGCCGGCGAACCCGTGCAGCCCGCTCCACACAAAATTCAAGGCACAGGCGCAGGCTTCGTCCCCAAGAATCTCCACCTCAAGGACAGCGCCGGAAACACCCAAATCACCGAGTGCCTCAAGGTCTCCAACGAAGACGCCTTCGCGATGGCTCGCCGCCTCGCCAAAGAAGAAGGCCTGCTTGTCGGCATCAGCACCGGAGCCAATGTTGTCGCCGCTTTGCGAGTCGCTGCCCGCCCTGAAAACAAGGGCAAGCTCATCGTCACCATCGGCTGCTCCACGGGTGAGCGCTACCTCTCCACCGCCTTGGCTGATGAAGCCCGCGCCCTCGTCGGAGCCTAGTCTGGCCTTCTGTCGCCTCGTTTATTTGCTCCATTGATACTGCCTTCCCTTACCCCCGCACATGGCCTCCACCAAACCTATTCAGCCCATCCAGCCCACCGACATCCCTGAGTCCCTTTTGCCCACCTCAGGCCTTGAATTGTTCCTCGAAGAGCACTTCAAAAAAATCCTCCTCGGTGTCGGTGCCGTGCTCCTTGGCACAGGCCTCTATGGCATCATTAGCCATCGCAACCATGTCGCGGCGGTTGCTTCTTCAGAAGCTGCTTCACAGGCCAAAAACAAAGATGACTGCGACCTCGTCATCAAAGACTTCCCAGGCACTGTGGCGGCAGGCAATGCCATGCTTTTCAAAGCCAAATTGCTTTGGGATGAGGGCAAAAAAGAGACAGCCGTGCAAGTGCTCAGAGAGTTCACCCTGCTCACAGACCACCCCTTTTATCTGAATGGTCTCATCAGCCTCGCAACCAAGCTGGAAGCCAGCAACGACCTCAAAGGCGCTAAAGAAATCTACGGCAAAATCATCGCTGAAAATGGCACCTCAGACATTGCTGGCCTAGCCAAGCTCCGTCTCGCCGACGCCCTCTGGACTGAAGGCAAAGAGGACGAAGCCAAGAAGCAGTATGAGTCCTTTCCCCGCGATTACATCGGCTCACCCTTCATTGAGCAAAACCGCGAGCGCCTCACTTGGCTTGGCTCCGGCCTGCCCACCAAAGAAGTCGATGGCC
The DNA here is from genome assembly GCA_031411235.1 of Verrucomicrobiota bacterium. Classification (GTDB taxonomy): domain Bacteria; phylum Verrucomicrobiota; class Verrucomicrobiia; order Verrucomicrobiales; family Verrucomicrobiaceae; genus JANOAR01. The sequence goes on from JANOAR010000331.1 coordinate 12,874, forward strand.
CTCCCGCCGCGCTCAAGGCCCCAGACGCCGCAGGTGGTGCTCCACAGATCAAGCTTGATGGCGGCCTCGGTGGCATAGGAGCCAACATGCCCTTTAGCATCGGCCAGAGCGCCCCCACAGCCAAGCCTACCATCAGCATCGAACCCACGCCCGCCGTCAATCCTCCCACCACTCCGGGCACACCGCCTAAAATCGAGATCAAGCCCACACCTGCCCCTGTGACGCCTGCCAACGCACCCGTAGGCCCTGCAACGAGCCCTCCAGTAGCCAAGCCCGCTGCGCAAGTCACGTCGCCGCCTGCCGCATCCGCGCCATTAGCTACGCCACCCGCACCCGCGCCAGCCCCCACGACGCCGAAGCCATAACTAATCTTCGACAACGTTCACAGCCTTACCAAGGGCACGCGGTCAGTCGGCGTATCCATAAACTTGGTGCGAATGCGGATCGCACGTTGCAGCATATCCAAGTAGTCGGGGCAGGGGATTTCGTGGCCGCCAAACAAGGCGAGATGCGGCGTCGTCCACTGTGTATCGTGCATGATGAAGCCGCGTTGTTTCAGCCGCTGCTGAAGGCTGACGAGGGCCACCTTGGAAGCTTGGGTTTCACGGCTGAACATGGACTCGCCAAAGAAAGCCCCACCGATAGCCACGCCGTAAACTCCGCCGACCAGTCGTCCCTCGCGCCAGACCTCAGCGCTGTGCGCGTAGCCCAGCGCGTGCAGGTTCTCATAGCTGTCGATGATTTCGTCATTGATCCAAGTGTCCTCACGATCCGCACAGCCACGCATCACCGCGCCGAAGGCCGTATTCCACCGAACCTCGAAAGGATGTGTGCGCAGGTAGCGCTCGAAGCGCGAGGGAATATGAAAATTCTGCACCGGGAGAATGCCTCGCAAGTCAGGCAGAAACCATCGAATCTCACCATTGGACATGCCCATGGGGAAGTAGCCCTGGCAGTAGGCGGAAATAAGGAGTTGGGGGTCTAGGACAGGCACGGGCACAACCATAACCAATGTGAAAAGGCTTTCCAGTGCGAGTGCAAGGGCTACACTCGCGGCCAACCTATTTTTACCATGCGCAAGGCGATCTATCCCGGCAGTTTTGACCCCTTGACCAATGGTCATTTGGATGTGCTAGAGCGTGCCGTTGGCTTGTTCGACGAGGTCGTCATCGCCGTGGCGCGAGATAGTACGAAAGCCAGTCTCTTCACCGTGGATGAGCGTGTCGCTATGATCCGTGCTGCGGTGAAAAATCCGCATGTGCGAGTGGTGTCATTCGAGGGCTTGCTGGTCAATTTTGCCCAACAAGAGCAAGCCGTGGCTCTCGTGCGCGGTTTGCGTGCGGTGTCCGATTTTGAATTTGAATTCCAGCTCGCTCTCATGAACCGCAAACTCTCGCCCACGCTAGAGACCGTGTTCTTGATGCCGCGCGAAGAGTTGACCTACATCAGCTCGCGCCTTGTCAAAGAAATCGCCCGCCTAGGCGGCAACATCGACCTCTTTGTCCCATCCAACGTCGCCACTGCCCTGCGTCAGCGACTCTCGAAGCCACCTTTGTCTCTCTAGTTTTTCCCTTCGATGCTGGACGTTCAGCGTTCGCTAGTTTCTTCTTCCTCATGTCACTTCATCCCTTTAAAATCGACCTTCGCACCCTCACCGCAGAAGGTGTCAGCCTCGACGGCACCGAACCCGCCACGTTTTTCGCCCTTGATCCGAAGGACAATGTGCGAGCCATTTCGCCGCTCACCTATTCGCTGCAACTGCTGCGCGACGAAGATAAACTCATCCTCACAGGCGAGCTGAGTGCCGACTTCTCGCTCGACTGCGGGCGCTGTGCCGAGCCTTTTGATTTCGCCATGGAGATCCTCGACTACGAGGCCGAGTTGCCCATTGAAGGCGAAGGTATAATCATTGACTTGACGGAAGCAATCAGGGACGACATACTCGTCGCCCTTCCGCCCTACCCTCGCTGCGAAGATGGCAACATCGAGCCGCGAGAATGTCCTGCCCACGGCAGGTTCGAAAGCGTGCCTGCCGCACCGCCTGACGAGCCCGCCACAAGCGATCCGGCAGTGTGGAATGTCCTCGATCAACTCAAGAACCGTTAAGACCTAGCATCCCCTACCATGGCCAATCCGAAGCGCAGACAATCCAAGAGCCGTCAAAAGAAACGCCGTGGCGCAACGCGCTGGCGTGCTCCCGTCCTCAAATCATGCCCCGAGTGCGGCACCACCGTTCCAGGCCACATCGCTTGCCCCGCCTGCGGCTACTACAATGGTCGCCAAGTGCTCAACGTAGCGGTTGCCGAGTAGGTTCCACTCATCTCTCACGCGAGAGCCTAAGTTTATAAAATCCCCGACTGGCTAGCCAGTCGGGGATTTTGTTTTCCATTCAGGCTCGGCTTTCTTTTGCGCTGTGCCCCGCTAGGCACCCTATTGTCGGACTATGTCCGACTACCTTCATTTCACCCGCACAGGTTTGCCCAGCGAAGTGCTCGATCTCGCGCAGCGCGATCTAGCCCCCTTGCAGCATCACGAGGTACGCGTGGCGATGCGCTACTCCCCCATCAACCCCGCCGACCTCAACTTCATCGAAGGCGTCTATGGCAAGCTCGCAGAACTCCCTGCCACGCCAGGGCATGAAGGCTCGGGCGAAGTCGTCGAGATCGGTCCAGACGTTGAATCCCTCGCTGTGGGCGACCTCGTCATCCCGCTGGGCGGCAGCGGCTGCTGGGCGCAACATCTAACCCTGCCCGAACACAAACTCGCGAAACTACCCGCCCACATCGACCTCATCCAGGCCAGCATGTTGCGCATCAACCCCATCACCGCCGCGCGTCTGCTCGAAGGCTACATCGACTTGGAAAAGGGCGAATGGATCCTGCAAAATGCCGCCAATTCTGGCGTCGGGCGAGCCGTCATCCAGATCGCCAAAGCGCGAGGACACCGCACCCTGAACTTCGTCCGTCGCCCCGAGTTGATCGACGAACTCAAAGCCCTCGGAGCCGATGTCGTCCTCCTCGATAACGATGATAGCGTCGCCGAAGCCAAGGCCATAACCCACGGCGATGCCCCACGCCTCGCTGGCAATGCCGTGGGGGGTGACAGTGCCATCAGAATGATGGATGTGCTCGCCCCCGAGGGCACCATGGTCACCTACGGTGCCATGAGTCGTCGCAGCCTCAAGGTGCCCAACAAGTTCCTCATCTTTAAAAACCTCAACCTGCGCGGCCTATGGGTCACGCGTTGGTTAGAAAAAGCTTCGCATACCGAACTTCAAGCAACGCTTAAGCCCCTCGCCGAAATGATGTGCGAAGGCACCCTGCATCTCGCTGTCGATGAAGTCGTCCCCTTGCGTGACTACCGCACCGCCATCACCAAAGCCATGCAGGATGGGCGCAAAGGCAAAATCATCCTCGACCTGCGGAACGACTGATTGCGGGCCAGCTAGCCAGCCAGTGCCCTCGCCAGGATTTCATCGAAGCGCTGCTGCCATGCCTCCGCGCTCGTCTTGCGCAGCAGCCATGCGCGGCCTGCGTGGCCCATGGCGGCGCGTTCGTCGGCGCTGCGTTGCTCCATCGCCAGCACGTCGCGGACGATGCCTGCCACATCACCGGGCTGGTGCAGCAGGCCAGTGGTTTCGTGTTGCACGGTCTCGGTGAGGCCGCCGGAGCGGGCGGCGAGCACGGGCTTGGCGAAGTCGTAGGCTTCATATGTGACGAGGCCGAGCGGCTCCCACCAAGTACTGGGAACGATGAGCGCGCGGCAACGGCGCAGGGCGTCATGCTTGGCCTCGCCGCTGATGAGGCCGAGGTGACGGATGCTGGGATTGCTCGCGGCGTGCTGTTTCACCAGCGCCTCCAGCGGCCCCTCGCCGCCGATGTGCAGTGGCGGCGTGCGCTCGCCGAGCTGGGTGTAAAGGCTGTCCCAGGCGTGTAGCAGCGGCTCCACGCCCTTCACTTCGACGAGGCGCGCGAGGAAGAGGTAGTGGCCAGCATCCTCGGCAGGCGGGGCCTCGGGCATGGCCTGCCAAAAGTGGCGCAGGGTGTGGATGCGTTCCGGTGGGATGCCCGCCTCGATGAAGCGCTCGCGCATGAAGTCGCTAATCGCTACCCAGGCGCGCACGCTGCGCAGCCAGCCGCTGGCGTGCAGGGCTTTCAGAAGCACGGCGAAGAGCGCGGACTTCACCACCGAGTCCTGCCACGCGCCGTAGCGCACCTCGCGCCAGTAGTTGCCGCGCAGTGCCTCGTTGAGGATCTGCCCACGGGCATACAGTGTGCCGCTGACGCTGAAGGGCCGGAAATTGTGCAGGAACTGGATCACCGGCAGGCCGCGCTGCTGGGCGGCCCGATACAGCGATGGCGAGGCCACCGGGTAGATATTGTGGAAGATGGCCGCAGCAGGCCGATGCTGATCCACTGCGGCCTCGAAGCGCGCCCGGCTTTCGGGGTTGTAAAACAAGCGCATCGCCTGCCCCGCTGCTGAGGGAGCCGCAGGGCCGTGCCACTCGCGACTGTCGAACCAGCAGCGCTCAATGCGATGGTGCTGCGCGAGCTGATCGTGGATGACGTCGATGATCTTCTCCTCGCCTCCGTGGAAGAGGTAGCGGTTGAAGACGTGGAGAAGGGAGGACATGAGGGAAATGATGAATGCAGAATGATGAGTTCAGAATGATGAATGACGATGCAACCGCACGCGGCATTCTTTATTCATCATTCTGAACTCATCACTCATCATTTTACACATCCCGTCCCCTCGCTCTATTGCCACCCCCTTTTATGGCTACCACCCTTCGATTTTGGAAGATGAACGGCGCGGGCAATGACTTCGTCATGCTCGACAACCGTGATCAATCCCTTTCTCTCACCACCGACCAAATCGCTGGCCTCTGCGACCGGCATCGCGGTGTCGGGGCGGATGGGCTGCTGGCTGTGGAGCCTGCGCAGAGCGGCGGCGATTACCGGATGCGCTACTACAATGCCGATGGCGGCGAGGCCGAGATGTGTGGCAACGGGGCGCGGTGCTTTGGGCGCTTCGTCAATCGTTTGCACAACGACTCGCTGCCGAGCCTGCGCTTCGAGACGATGGCGGGCATGATCAGCGCGGAGTTCGAGGGCGAGCAGGTGCGCATCAACATGAGCACGCCGCACTCGCTGAAGCTCTCGCAGACGCTCACGGTCGCGGGCCAGGAACTCACCGTTCACAGCGTGAACACCGGTGTGCCGCACGCCGTGGTCTTCGTCGATGATCTGGAAAATGTCGATGTGCGCGGCCTCGGCGCGGGCCTGCGTTATCACGAAGCCTTCAAGCCCAAGGGCACCAATGCCAATTTCGCCAAGGTCATCGCGCCAGGGCAGATCGCCATCCGCACTTACGAGCGCGGGGTGGAGGATGAAACCCTCGCCTGCGGCACGGGCATGGTCGCTTGCGGGCTCATCGAGCATGAAATCCACGGCACAAACTCGCCTGTGGCGGTGACGGTGAAAGGTGGCGACACCCTGCGCATCGGCTTCACCGAGAGCGCGCCGCATGAATTCACCGACGTGACGCTGTTTGGCCCTGCGGACTTTGTCTTCTCAGGCGAAGTGGCTTTGGGCAATAAGTGAGCTGGAAATGGCTCATCCGCAGATTGACACCGATACCCGCAGATTTTTCTAAGCTTCCGACTTTCCACTTCCGACTTTAGACTTCCCATTCCCGACCTCTTATGTTCGCTGGCACCCACACCGCAATTGTTACCCCCTTCCGCAACGACAAGCTCGATGAAGAGGCGCTGAAGAAGCTCATCGACTTCCAGTTTGATAACGGCGTCACAGGCGTCGTGCCCTGCGGCACCACGGGCGAGTCGCCCACGCTTGATTTTGAAGAACATGAGCGCGTGGTGAAGCTCACCGTCGAGTTCGCTCGTGGGCGTGGCGTGGTGATGGCGGGCACGGGCTCGAACAGCACGCGCGAGGCGGTGACGCTGACCCAGGAGGCGGAAGCCGCTGGAGCCACGGCCATTCTGCAAGTCGCACCATACTACAACAAGCCGACGCAGGAGGGGCTGTTCCATCACTTCAAGGCTATCGCTCAGAGCACCTCCTTGCCCATCATGTTGTACAGCATCCCAGGACGCTGCGGCATCGAGATCGGCATCGACACCATCGTGCGCCTCGCCTCGGCCTGTCCCAACATTTGCGCGATCAAGGAAGCGGGTGGCACGCCTGAGCGTGTGAACCAGTTGAAGCAAGTGATGCCCGACACCTTTGAGATTCTCAGTGGCGATGACTCGCTCACGCTGCCCTTCATGATCGTCGGTGCGGTGGGCGTCGTCAGCGTCGCCAGCAATATCATTCCCGCGCAGATTAGCCAGATGGTGCAGCACGCGCTGAAGGGCGACTGGGCCGCTGCGCAGAAGCTGCATCACCAGTATTACCCGCTGCTCGCCGCCTTCCTGAAGCTCTCGACCAACCCCATCCCGGTGAAGACCGCGATGGCCCTCGCTGGCCACACCAGCGCCGAACTGCGTGCTCCGCTGCATCCGATGCCCGAGTCCAGCGTGGCCGAGCTGAAGGGGATCATGAAGGAGCTGGGAATCCTGTGATGGTGAATCATTGATGGTGAGTGGTGGGGTCGGTTGGCTGGTATGATGTTTTAAAAAACGACTACCATGAATGCTGTCTCAACCCTCGCCGAATTAAGCTGCGAGTGGTCATTCACGCCGCTGGGTGACACGGCGCTGGTAATCCATGTCGGTGATAAAATCGACGAGGTGACCCGGCAGCGCGTGCTGGCCGTGCAGCGTGTTTTGGCCGCTGAGCCGGTACTGGGCATGATCGAACTGGTGCCTGCCTACACGACGGTGTCGTTGTTTTATGATCCCGTGTTGGTGATTCGCGCTGGGGCTCCAGGGGATCAGATCGTGGAGTGGTTGAGTGCTCGTATCAGTGAAAGGCTGCGCGATGGACTCGATGGAGATGCCGCTGAGATGGTGACGGCTTCAGGGCGGCTCATCGAGATACCTGTGTGCTACAGCGGCGAGTTTGGCCCTGATCTAGAACGCGTCGCGTCGCAGTCTGGGCTCTCGCCGGGGCAAGTCATCGACCGCCATTCGCAGGTTGAGTATCTTGTGCATCTCATTGGTTTTGCGCCGGGCTTTACTTATCTCGGCGGGTTGCCAGCAGAACTTGAGACGCCTCGGCTGACGGTGCCTCGTCGTGCGGTGCCAGCCGGATCGGTGGGCATCGCGGGGCAGCAAACAGGGGTTTATCCTCTGGCCACACCAGGCGGCTGGAACCTTATCGGGCGCACGCCGCTGCGGTTGTTTCGTCCTGAGGAAGACCCGCCCGTACTGCTGCAAGCGGGGGATCGCGTTGTGTTCCGAGCCATCACGAGCGACGAGTTTTTCACCCTGGAGGCCGAGGCGTCATGATCGAAATCCTGAAGCCTGGATTGCTGACCACCGTGCAGGATCTCGGACGTCCTGGCTATCAGCGCTATGGCATCGCGGTGGGTGGTGCGTTGGATGGACTGGCCGCGCGCGTTGCCAATCTGCTGGTGGGCAATGACGAGCAGGCCGCCTTGCTGGAGATCGCACAGTTGGGGCCGACGCTGTGCTTTACTGCCGATATGCTCATCGCTTGGTGTGGTGCGGACTTTGATGTGCGCATTGGAGATGAAACGATAGCCAGTGATCACACGGTACGCGTGGCCGCAGGCGAGACGTTGCACTTTGGCCCTGCTCGCAAAGGCTTGCGAGCATGGCTCGCCATCGCTGGTGGCATCGCGGTGCCAGCAGTCATGGGCAGTCGCAGCACGTATCGTCGCGCAGGCATCGGAGGGGTGGCGGGGCGTGCTCTAGTCGCTAGAGATGGCTTGGAAACGGGTGTGCTTTCGACATGGGCACAGCGTGTTTTAGCCTCAATGCAGGCGCGGCAGCAACGCAGCAGCTCTTGGGCTGTGTGCCCCGAGAACATCGGCTTGGCGGCGCGGCCAGGCTTTGTGCGGGCCATGCCAGGGCCCGAGTGGGAGGCATTCACGCCTGCGGCGCAGGTGGCCTTTTACAGCACAGAATGGCAGGCCACGGCAGAGGGCGATGAGATGGGCCTGCGCCTCGCCGGGCCTGTGTTGGAGTTGGCGATGCCGCGTGAAATGATCTCCTCCGCTGTGAATGCAGGCGTGGTTCAGGTGCCAGCTTCGGGGCAGCCCATCGTGCTGCTCGCAGGGCGGCAATCGGTTGGCGGCTATCCCAGGATCGCTGCTGTGGCGAGTGTGGACTTGGGCCGTTTCGCGCAACTGCGGCCAGGAGATCGGGTGAGTTTTTTGCGTTCCACCGTGGCTGAGGCTCATGCTCTTTACCTGCTCCGCGAACAGGATTTGCAGCGTGCGCGTCTTGGCTTGAGGCTTCTAGCTGAATGAATCCCATGCACAGCATCGACTTGAACTGCGATCTCGGCGAAGGCTGCGATAATGACGCGGAGCTGATGCCGCTCATTACCTCGGCAAACATCGCTTGCGGGGGCCATGCAGGTGATGCGAACACGATGCGTGCGACGGTGAAATTGGCGCTCGCGCATGGTGTCGCCATCGGAGCGCATCCGGGCTATCGTGATCGCGAGAACTTTGGCCGGCGCGAGCTGCCTTTGCCTGCGAACGAGGTGCATCAGCTCGTGCTCACGCAGACTCGTGCGTTGCAAGCCATCGCCTGCGAGTGCGGCGGTGAAGTGACTCATGTGAAGCCACACGGTGCGCTCTACAACATGGCGGCACGCGATGAAGTCATCGCCCAAGCTATCGCAAAAGCCGTGCATGAAGCAGGGCCGGAACTGGTGCTCTATGGCCTGCATGGCAGCAAGCTCATCGCGGCGGGCCGGGCCGTGGGATTGCGTGTGGCGAATGAAGCCTTCGCGGATCGCAGCTATCAACCCGACGGCTCACTGACGCCGCGCAGCCAGCATGGAGCCATGATTGAGAGCGCTGAGGCTGTGGCAGCGCAGGTGCGGCAGATGGTGTGCGAGGGCAGGGTTACAACCTTGGATGGTGCTTCAATCCCCATTGCCGCCGACACGATCTGCATTCACGGCGACGGGCCGTACGCGTTGGAGTTTGCGAAGGTGTTGAACGCTATGTTCCGAAGGCAATGAGATCAGGGCTTCAACAAATCCACCTTCTGTCCGGTGGCTTTGATCGTGGCTTGCATCTCGGTGAAGACCCAGGGCGCACCCTGCTGTTTGGTTCCCTCGGTATGTATGGTTGCGTCTCCCTTCGGCCCTGAAATGGGCACGTTCAGGTTGGCTCTGCCGTGGCCATTGTTAATGTTTACGCTGCCCATGATGATCCAGCCAAGCGTCATGGGTTCGCCCAGTTCACGCTTCATTATCTCTGATTTCTGCGCAGCTAGGAGAGACATCCCACAGGCGTCGGTACTGCGCATGGCCATCATCACCACGGCGACGATGCAGGCAATGAAGGCTATGAAAACGCTAACGAGCAGCGCACAGCCACCGCAGCCAAAGGCGATGCCCTTGCCCACCGCCGCCTTGTTCTCGGCCTGCACGCGGGTGGGATCACCAAAGGGAACGGGAGGTGGATTCATGGGAAGTTCCTTTGCTATTACTTCTTCGCAGGCACTTCGTCAGGCGCATCACTGCGGAAGGAAGTGAGCGGCAGGCCGTCGGCGCTGGAGATGTTGCAGACCGGGTTATCGGCCCAGGCGTAGCGAACGGCGACGGGTTTGGCGACGCTTTTGGCGCTGACCTCGATGCTGTCCTTGCCAGTGATCACGGCATCGGCCCAGACCCACTTTTTATCCTCGCCGCAGATGGCAAAGCCGCGCAGTTCTTTGACATCCACAGCACGCAGGTTGGAGCCAAAGGTGTCGATGGTCACGGTGGCTTTGTTGCCTGTCACGGCCATGCTCTTGTACTCGGGGCTGCGGTAGGGCAGCTTCATGCCGTAGTCCTTCACCAGTGCCCAGCGCACGAGGCGCTCGGCCACGTCGCGCTTGTTGCGCGGGTGGATGTCGTTGGATTCGCCGAGGTCGGTGATGACACACTGGCCAGCATTTTTTAGCACGCTCTGGGTGTGCGTCTGCGCCTCGCGCAGCTCGGCCCAACTGCTGTCGCCGGGCTCGGGCTTCTCGGCCTGATAGTCGGCGAGCTGCACCCAGTAGAAGGGGAAGTCGCCCTGCTGCCACTCATCGCGCCAATGCTGAATCATCATGGGGAAGAGGTCGCGATACTCCTTGGCGTTGCCCGCGTTGCTCTCGCCTTGATACCAAATGACGCCTTTAATGCCGTAGCCGATGGTGGGGTGCAACACGCCTGCATACAGATTGCCAGGGCGATGCTGGCCGATCATCTCATCGCGTGGCGCACGGCCAGGGTTAAAGGTGGGGGCGGGTTGCTTGGCCTTGCGTGCGGCATCGACGAGGGCTTTGCGTTTCTCCAATGCCTTGGCGTAGTCGGCCTTCACCTTGACGAAGTCGTAGCTGGCTTCTTTGGCTTTCCAACTTTCGATCATTGACTTGAATCGCGCGTCTTTTTCCAGCAGATCGCGCCGCACCCAGGCCTCGGCAGAGCTGCCGCCCCAGGCGTTGTCGATGAGTCCCACGGGCACGCCGAGCATCTGGTGGAGGATGCGGCCATAGAAAAAGCCGACGGCGGTGAAGCTGCCTGCGGTCGCGGGCGAGCAGGCTTCCCATTGGCCGACGAAGTCGTCTTGAATGACCTGCGTGCCGACTTGTGGCACGCTGATGAGGCGGATGAGCGGGTAGTTGGCGGTGGCGATTTCGAGGTCGGCATCTAGTGCCTGCGAGAGATTGAAGCCCATGTTGCTCTGGCCCGAGCAGAGCCACACTTCGCCGACGAGCACGTTTTTCAATTCACGCGCCGTGCTGCCTTTGATCGAGATCGTGGCGGGCACAGCATTCGCGGGCACGGGGTCGAGCTTCACCTTCCATTTGCCTTTGTCATCGGCGACGCCGGATTTTTCTTGTGTGCCAAAAGTGACGCTGACCTTGGTGCCTGGCGTATCCCAGCCCCAGAGCGGGTTGGTCTGCTTTTGTTGCAGCACCATGTTGTCGCCGATGATGGCGGGGAGCTTGAGTTCGGCATGTGATGCCAGCGGCAGGAGCGCGGCGAGCGCGAGGAGGTAGGGCAGGGTAGAGCGAGTCATAAAGGTTGAGGCGCAAAGAACGTCGCGATCCGCGCCTTCATTTCGTCGGCTACTGACCGATCCGTAAGCCCCATGAGATGAGAAGAAATGAGCCTGTTGATTGCATCGGCCTCATCCTTGCTTCATGGCGAGTATGCCCATGCCTACCCTCACACACCTCTTGGCCTCATCTGGAGTCACACCGTTCGTGGCTTTGCTCGCTGTGTTGCTCGTGGCGCTAGTGTTGCTCTCGCTGGCGCTCACGCGGTTGCGCCAGTCTTTGCTTGTCGGGTACTTTATCTGTGGTGTCGCTGCATCGAATTCTGGCCTGCTGGAATGGATCGGCAGCAGTGGTTTGAGCGAGCGTATGGATGGCCTAGCGGAGACGGGGGTGGTGCTGCTCATGTTCACCCTGGGCATCGAGTTCTCCTTCAGCGAGTTGAAGCACCTACGGCGTTCTGCCTTGCTCGGGGGCAGTGTGCAGGTTCTCCTCACGGCATTGGTCACTGCCGCTCTCGCTTTGTTTATGGGCATGGCTGCCGCTCATGCGGCGGTGCTTGCTGTTGCTGTCGCGCTCAGTTCCACGGCGGTAAGTATGAAGACATTCCAAGAGCTGGGCATCCCCGCTAGCCCAGCGGCGCGCACATCCCTGGGCATCGCTATTTTTCAGGATCTACTGGTCATCGGTTTCATGCTGCTAATGCCCGTCATCACGGGCGAGGCTGGTCGTGATAAAGGCGTTCTCGGGTCGCTGGCTGTTACCGTTGGCTACGCGACAGCCTTCCTTGTGATGTCCTGGTTGCTGGGCCGTTACCTCATACCCGAGCTGCTGCACGCGGTGTCGCGCAGTCGCAGTCGCGAGCTTTTTACTCTTAGCGTGCTCGCCTTGTGTGTCGGTGTTGCTTGTCTCGCCAGTGCGCTGGGTCTTAGCCCTGCGCTTGGGGCATTCGTTGCGGGACTGGTGGTCAGCGGCTCTATATACAGCCATCGCGTGCTGGCCGATGTGCTGCCCTTTAAAGACTTATTTCTCACTCTGTTTTTTGTCAGTGTGGGGCTCACCATCGACCTGAGTGTGCTGCTCGACTATGGCTGGTGGGTGCTGGGTAGTACGCTGGGACTGCTGCTGATGAAGGGCATCATGCTAGGCATCGCCTGCCGTGCCCTGCAACTGCCGCTGCGCTCTGCCGCGATCACCGTCGCAGCCTTGGCGTCGATGGGAGAATTCTCTCTCGTGCTCATGGCCAAGGCGCGTGAGTCCTTGGGCTGGAACGAGGCGTTTTATCAAGTCTTCGTCATCTCTACCGCGTTGTCGATGGCCCTGGTGCCCACCCTCATGCGAGTCGCGCCGAGCTTGGCTGAGTGGTTGGAGAAACGCTTCCATTTAAAAGCCTGCAAGGCCGCGCCGCAGGATCAGTCCATCTCTCAAAAAACCAAGAGCCTCTCCGACCACGCCATCCTCTGCGGTTACGGCTTCGTGGGCCAACGCCTGCATGAGGCTCTCGCCAAAATAGGTATCGACTGCCTCATCATCGAACTCAATGTGGACACCGTTCGCAGGCTCAAGCGCCAGGGCGTGCCCGTGCTCTTCGCCGATGCCACGCACCATGAGACCTGGGAACTCGCGCGTGTCGCCGATGCCCGTCTCGTTGCTTTCACTTTTCCCGACACGAGCACTGCGGCCAACATCATGCCGCACCTGCGTGAACTCGCGCCTGACATCACCGTCATGGCACGAGTCAAATTTGCCAGTGATGCTGATCGCCTGCGCGACTGCGGCATCGAGCACATCATCCTCGATGAGCTGGAAAGTGCTGCTGCCATCGTCCGCACCGCAGCGGAAATCTACCAAGTCATGGACTAGCGGCCTTGAGTTGTGCCGCATTCACGCGCGGCTGATTTTGCAACTCGACTGCGTCATCTTGTCAAGCCCAGGCCCAGGCAAATTATTCCTCTACGTCAGCCTTGCGTGTAGGCCATCTGCCCCGCACAAATCTGCTCACTTATGTTTAGCTGGCTCAAGAATATGCAGCCGCGCCACTGGGGTCGAGTGGCACGCAGCTTGTTGGGAGATGTGAAGTTCGACTACAATCCACCGTCGTGGGCCGTCACGACGGGCAGCACCCTTCACGACTCCATGCGTCGCCGCCCGGCGATATGGGCTTCATCCATCGTCGCCCTGGGCGTCCTCGCAGGGGCTGGCTGGAAGGGCTACCACTGGTGGGAAGCCCATAAGCCAAGACCGCGCGAGATCGTCGAACAGCGCGAGAGCATCGGCAAGGTATCGCCTCCAGGCCTCACCCTTTACGCCAAGGACGACATCCCCAAGATTGACGCCGCCAGCATCTCCTTCAGCGTAGCCACCGCGCCACTCGATGTCATCGACAAGGACACCCCACCAGGCCTCACCATTGCGCCCGCGCTCGAAGGTTCCTGGCGTTGGCGCTCGGGCCGCTTTCTCTCCTTTAAGCCCAAAGCCCCTTGGCCAGCAGGCACCGAGTACACCATCAGCCTCGATACCACGCACCTCGGCAAGGACGTGAAGCTGAAGCAAGCCTCGTGGACATTCACCACACCCGCGCTCTCCCCCAGCATCAAGAGCACTGATTTTTATACCGATCCCAAAGACCCCACGACGCATCAAGTGGTCGCCGAATTGCGCTTCTCGCATCCCGTGAAACATGCCGATGTGGAGAAGCACATTGCGCTCGAAGTCCTCGGTGGCAGTCCGCTTTTCGACTGGCAGGGCAAGGCACCAGCGACACGCTTTACTTTGCTCGATGGCAAAGATGAACCCAAGGCCAACACCGAGCGCGGCTACTTCCAGACCTTCTACCTGCGCACCTCGCGCCTCGTCCTCCCGGCCAAGGAAGACTTCATGAAGCTGAGCCTCAGCCCTGGCCTCGTCGCTCTCGAAGGCGGTGCCGCCTCGAAGGAAGTCATCACTGAAAAAGTGCGCGTGCCCGACATTTACACTGGCTTCACCATCAAGGAAATCACCAGTGAGATCGTGCCCACCAGCGATGGGGAACCCCAGCAATTTCTTTTCATCGACACCGACGGCTATGCGACTAGCGCCGAGGTCGCGAAGAACGTCAAAGCCTGGCTCTTGCCCAAAGACAGCCCCGCCATTCCCGGCCAAACCAAAGGCGTCGGCGGTGCTCTCGCTACGGTTCCTGCCCGTGCTGTCCAGCGCGACTACGAGTGGCCCAATGTCAAAGAAGTAACCCCCAGCATCCTCGCGCTGGCACAGCCCATCGTCTTGAAACCCGTCGAGATGGAAAAGGCCGAGGACGCTCCCATGGCCACACGCCATGCCTTCAAGTATCTTGTCGAGCGCACGGGCCATCTTTTCATCAAAGTCAATGCAGGCACTACCGCGCTCGGTGGCTTCATCCTCAAGGACGACCGCACCATCACCACCGCTGTTCCCGAGTTCCCCAAGGAGTTACAAATCCTCAGCAAGGGCTCCGTGCTCGCATTGAATGGTGAGCGCAAAGTGTCGATCAAAACACGCGGTGCTCACCATCTGCGCTACACCTTGGCCCGCGTGCCGAGCGCTCAAGTGAACCACTTGGCACGATTCGCACGCGGTGATTTTGAGTCGCCACAGTTCAGTTACAGCGGCCTCGACGAGAGCAACATTGCCCACTTCTACCGCGAGGTGAAACCCGTCACAGCCCCCAATGACTACGAGGCGGTGTACAACGTCTTCGACTTCAGCGAAGCTCTCGCCCGGCCCGACAACGCCGACCTCGATGCCTCGCGTGGGCTCTTCATCCTCACCGTCGAGAGCGTGCGGCCACGCAAGGCGGAGGACAAAGAAAACAACGATGAAGATGAGAATGAGAACGGCACTGGCAGTGACCCCGATCCCACCCTCAGCAAATGGGTGAAGGTGCGCACCGAGCACAACCCCAGCGATGACGATGATGACAGCGATGCCGACCGCAGCACACGCCGCCTGATCCTCATCACCGACCTCGGCCTTATCGTGAAACGCGAAGCCGACGGCACTCGCCATGTCTTCGTCCAGAGCATCGGCCAACAATCGCCCCAAGCGGGTGCTACGATCTCTATCCTCGCCAAGAACGGCGAGTACCTGGCCCAAGCCACCACTGACGCTGAAGGCCACGTCAAGCTACCCAACGTGGAAGACCTTCAGCGCGAAAAGACTCCCGTCGCCATCACCGCGCGTGTCGGCAATGACCTCGCCTTCATCCCCTTCAGCAAACCTGACCGCGTGCTGGATTTCTCGCGCTTCGATACGGGCGGTGTGCTCGCGTCGCAGAAGGATGAACTCGATGCCTTCCTCTTCACTGAGCGCGGCGTCTATCGGCCCGGCGACCCCATTCATCTCAGCGGTATCGTCCGCCGCCGCGACTGGAGCGGCAAGCTCGAAGGCCTACCTCTCAAAGTCTCCATGATGAATGCGAAACACGAAGAAGTGCGTAGCCAGCGCATCGCCCTTAGCGCCGACGGCTTTTTTGACTGGACTGCCGACACAGACGAGGCCGACCCCACGGGCAAATACTTGCTCGATGTCTCCCTCGTCCTCGCCAACAACAATGAACAGCAACTCGGCTTCACCGCCGTGCGCATCGAGGATTTCCAGCCCGATCGCATGAAGATGGCGCTCACGCTCAATACCACGCCCACCCTCGCCTGGGTGCAACCTCGCGACGTGAAGGCCAGCATCAACGTGCAGACACTCTTCGGCTTTCCCGCCGCCGAGCGCCGCATCAAAGCCAAGCTCGAACTCAGCCCTGCGGCCTTCGCTTTCGACGCCTTCCCCGACTTCACCTTCCACAATCGTGGCCAGCTCAAAATCAAAGCCGATGACGATGAAAGCGAGAACCACGACGACGACTTCGCAGGCAAGCGAGTGGATCTCGGTGAACTCAAAACCAATGCCGAAGGCAACGCCGAGATCGACCTCAAGCTCGAACGCTTCGAGGGCGGCAGCTTCAGTATGCGAGTCGTCGCAGAAGCCTTTGAAGCCGACGGCGGGCGCAGTGTGCAAGCCGCTACCAGCACCCTCGTCGCCCCCATGCCCTATGTGCTCGGCTACAAGGCCGACGGCGACCTCAGCTACATCGCCAAGGACTCACCACGCAGCCTCAAAATCATTGGCCTATCCCCCGAGTTGAAACCCCAAGGCATCCCCGGCCTCACCGCGCGATTGTATCATCAGCGCTACGTCTCCGTCCTCACCAAGCAGGACAGCGGCAGCTATCAATACGTCTCCACCTTGCGCGAGACAGCAGCCCCCGACGTGCCCTTTACCCTGCCACCAGAAGGCACCACTTCCGCCCTGCCTAGCAGCGAGGCTGGCGACTTCCGCCTGGAACTGCGCGACGCCGAAAACCATATCGTCCTAGCCACTCGATACACCGTCGTCGGCAAGGGTGAAAGCCAGCGCAGCCTGGAACGCGAGGCCGAGCTGGAACTAAAACTCTCCCGCCCCAACTACATCACTGGCGACCCGCTCGACCTCAGCCTACGCGCCCCCTACACGGGCAGCGGCCTCATCACCATCGAGCGCGATAGTGTCCTCGGTTGGCAATGGTTCAAGAGCACCACCACCGCGAGTGCCCAGCGCATCCTCGTGCCGCCTGGCTTTGAAGGCACAGGTTATGTCAACGTCGCCTTCGTCCGCGCTCTCGACTCGCCAGAGGTCTTCATGAGCCCGCTCAGTTATGCCGTCGAGCCCTTCGTTGCCAATGCCGACAAGCATAAACTCGCCGTCACCCTTGATGCTCCCAAAAAGGTCAAACCCGGTGAACTTATTCGCATCGGTTACAGCACCGCCACCGCAGGCCGCATCGCCATCTATGCTGTCGATGAAGGCATCCTCAACATCACCGACTACAAGCTCCCGCAGCCCGTCACGCACTTCATGCGCAAGCGAGCTCTCGAAACCGAGACCCACCAACTCCTCGACCTCATCTTGCCCGAGTATTCCCTGCTTTCAAAGAAGGCCTTCGGCGGCGGTGAAGACCCCGGCATCAAGGTTCACATGAATCCCTTCAAGCGTCGCAAAGACGCCCCCGTCGTCTTCTGGAGTGGCCTCGTCGCCAGCGGCCCCGAGCGCCGCGAAGTCACCTACACCGTGCCCGATTACTTCGATGGAAATCTGAAGATCATGGCCGTCGCGGTATCAGCAGACACCCTCGGCGCGAGCGAGACGCAGAGCCTCGTACGCGGCCCCTTCATCCTCACGCCCAACGTCCCCACCTTCGCCGCCCCTGGCGATGAGTTCACCGTATCGCTCACCGTTGCCAACAACCTTGAAGGCGGTAACGCTCCTGTCACCGTCACCCTCGACACCAGCACTTCAACTCACGTCCAACTCATCGACGCCGCGCAGCAATCCTTGCAAGTCGCCCCAGGACGCGAGACCACCACACGCCTGCGTTTGAAAGCGCTCGATGTCCTGGGAGGGGCCGAGATCACCTTCAACGCTAGCGCGGGCAGCGAGACCATGAAGCGTTCGTCCACCCTCAGCATTCGCCCCGCCGCCCCCTACATGACCGATGTACAGAGCGGCTACTTCCGCTTGAGCAAGCAAGATGTCGCCCTTTCGCGTCAGCTCTACCCGCACCTGCGTAAAGCCGAAGCCACCGTATCCGCCTTGCCACTTGGACTTGCACGCGGGTTGGAGAATTACCTCCGCGAGTACCCCCACGGCTGCTCCGAGCAAGTCACCAGCCGTGCCATGTCGCGCCTGCTGCTCGCTAGCGAGATTGACTTTGGCTTCGATGCTGCCGAATCCGCCGCTGCCATCGACAGCGCCCTCACCCTACTTCTTAACCGTCAAAACAGCGAAGGCGGCTTCGGCTACTGGAGTTACGCCAACGGCGACGGCAGCCCCAACGACTTCCTCAGCGTGTACGTCACCCATTTCCTCACCGAAGCCAAAGAGGCCAACCACGCCCTGCCGCCCACCGTGCTCGAAGACGCGCTGAAATACCTGCGAGCAGGAGCCAAGGAGAAGATCAGCAATCTCGCCGAGGCCAACATTCAAGCCGCCGCCATCTACCTCCTCACTCGCAACGGCGAAGTCACGACCAACTACGTCGTCAACCTGCGCGATAGCTTGCAGAAGAACTTCAAGGACAAGTGGCAGACTGAACTCTGTGCCGCCTACATCGCCAGCACCTACGCCCTGCTGCGCAAGACCGACGAAGCCAAAGCCCTCATCGCCGCCCACTGGGCTGCCGCAGACCACAAGCCGCAGACCAACCCCTGGCGCAGCTGGTACTATGAGTCGCCCACCGTGCAGCAGGCCCAAGCCTTCATGCTCATCTGCCGCCACTTCCCCGACATGGCCAAGACCTTCGGCTACAATGAACTGAGTGCCATCACCGAACCCATCGCGCAGAACCACTTCAACACCCTCAGCGCTGCTTACAGTATCCTCGCGCTAAAGAGCTACTCCCAACTCGTCGCCCGCACCGACATGAAGGTCGCTATCAGCGCCCTCATGCCTGCCAACGCGCAGCCCCAGATACTCCTCCCCGACGGCCAGGGCATCCGCAGCGCCACCTTCGCCGCAGGCATCCCCGGTCTTCGCTTCACGCTCGACCAAGGCAGCACCGACCTCGGAGCCTTTTACCAAGTCACCGAGTCCGGCTACGACAAAGCCGCCGATATGAAACCCATCGCCGATGGCATCGAAGTGAGCCGCGACCTACTTGACGCCCAAGGCAACGCCGTAACCACCCTCACCGTTGGCCAAAGCGCCACGGTGCAACTCCGCCTGCTCAACAACAGCCCCGACGCGCTCAGACAAATCGCCCTGCTCGACCTCATGCCCGGAGGCTTCGAGATCGAACAAGGCACCCTTCGCCCCGGTACCGACACCGTCCCCGGAGCCGACTACGTGGACGTGCGCGAAGACCGCAATGTCTTCTATCTCTCCCTTGGTAAAGGCGAGAGCAGGACATTTAAGTATCGCATCAAACCCATCTGCGCAGGCAAGTATGCCGTGCCTCCCGTGTATGCCGAATGCATGTACGACCGTGGCGTGAAAGGCCGGGCTGGAGGTGGAAACGTGGAGGTGAAAGCGGCTGAGTAGCCTGTAATTGGAATCTAAATCCTACATCCATCGTTAGGCCCTTCGCCAACCCTGCAAGACACACTGCTTGCATCAACGCGCTGGCAACCGAGCTACGGTTAGCCCGAACGCGGCGATTGGAAAATGGAGCCCGGCACTTCAGGCGCTACGGCGGAGCTTTGATGCAACCTGAGTAAATCCGAAGTCAACGCACAAGGGGCTATTGTGTGTTCCCCTCTGAAAACAAAAGGCCGCATCCCAAACTGGGATACGGCCTTAAAGTTGAAGCCCTTATGAGAGTCGAGCGGGCTCGACTACTTCTTGGATTTTGGCGGACGCTTGCCAGCAGTGACGGTGGTGCCTGCTGTCACAGCTTGAGTGCCTGACTGCTGATTTTGCGAGGTTGGGAGGCCTCCACCTACACTCACACCAGAGGCAGCGCTGATTGAGAAGGGGCTGGAGAAATTGGCCGAACCGCCTTGGCCACCCGCAGAACCTCCTGTGCCTGTGCCTGTTCCGGTACCTGTTCCAGTGGAACCATTGACACCGGGTTTGCTATTAGCTTTGGGTTGGGCTGGGCCACCCTTGCCAACTGGGATGCTCACGGCTGAGACGGTGAATGCAGGTGGGTTGAAGTCGGGCTCCCAACGCAAGGCCAGATAGCGCGCGACGATGCTGTTCTTGAGCTTTGCTTTGACGAAACCCAAACCAGCTCTGTCTTCGACAGTGATGAGGGGGGATGCGGTGTCAAAAACGGCAGGGTCGAAGGACATGCGATGTCTCCAGTCTTCCTTTTCCGGCAATTTATCAAACGCATAGGCGGTGAAACGCACGGGGCGAGCAGAATGTACCGAGCCGACTTCAGTCAACTCGCTGGGCTTACCGAGGTCATAAATCAACGTCCGGAATTTTTCATCGCTCTCGGGGAAGTCGAAGCGGTTGTATTTCTGAGCGAAGTTATCGCCGCCAACGGGGGAAGGATTGCAGTAAATAACCTTCGCGCCAGAGAGCCCACTTGCAGCATTCACCGATGCATTGGCACCGTCAAAATCAGCGTCGGTACGAGCACCATAGACGGAGAGTTGGCGAAGGGTGCCGCCTTTGGAGAGTTCAAAATCGAGTCTCACGTAACCCGCAGAAGCTTGCGCAAAGCGCATCATGATGTTGCGATCTGAGGCTGTGAAGACGCTCTGGGCGATGGCAGCCCACGTTTTGCCGTCAGGGCTGACGAAGAGAGAAACTTTGCCTTCGGCTCCGTCATTGGCGAGTCCCACCAAGTTGATGAGGTCTTGTTGACCCAGGGTGTAGGAGACTTCGCTTTTCCCCGCGACGACTTTAGAATACGCGTCAGGGGCATCCGAGAGCAAGTTTTCAGGCTGGGCGATTCCGTTGGACGAAGCGAGTGCCACACCTGCTACGGACGTTGAAGCAATGTCTGTGGGGTGCTGTTCGAGACTCCCGAGCCTCTGCCATGCGGCATGTGACTGGGACGCCAACGTCAGGCTTGCTAGTAAGGTAACAATGTAGGCTGGTTTCATTGATTGTAGGCTGGTGACTGAGATGCCGGGAGAGTGGATTGATCTTGCTGGGAGGGACAGGATCAGGAATTGAGATGAATTAGTCTATTTGAACCACGAAGGGTTGAATAAGTAAACACTTTTTTCCCAATGCAAAAGAAGTTACTGGTATTAAAAATCTATATAGCTTAAGCTTTGTCCACTATTTATGGATTGCCCACGTTGCAGTGAAGTGATTGCAGGCGCACCGGTTCGGTGTGCTGGTTGTGGTTTTTCTCTAGCTGGTTTGGATAAGCTGCTGGGCAACCACGCGGTGCCTTTGGAGCGATTGCTGGATACGGCGCACTGTTTGCGGTTGAAGGATAGACTCCAGTTAGAGGCCGTGCTCGATGAGTTTGAGCGCCGCCTTCCTCAGTGTTTTTGTACTGTGTATTTTGGGATTTTGCCCCAGGGCATCAATGTCGCTGAAGCTGGGTTTTGGCTGCTCAATCACGGAGAGCGTGTGTCTGGCGGGGTGGTGCGACGTGGCGTTTTTGGCATTGCGATCGTGATTGATCCAGCGGCGCACTGTGTCGGAGTCTCTCTGGGCTATGCACTTGAGTTGCTGCTACCAGGGCGCTTGGTTGAGTCGCTTTTGCAAAAGGTGAGCCAGGCGTTGTGGCATAGCGAGTATGCAGAAGCGGTGTCTGTGGTGCTGCGCGATATTGACCGCAGAATACGAGCGCATGGCGCGGGGCAGCGGCGCGAGATCGCTGGGGACGCCCCTAGCCACACCACCCTCACAGGGGTGGTGCCCAAGCTTGGGCACCAGCCGAGCAAGGTGAGCGCTCCTGCTCCAACCCAGATCCGCTCATGATGACTCGGCGTCTGTATTTCTACGGCAGCGTCGGCGCAGGTATGCTTTACATGCTGGGTTTTTCGCGACTTGTCCTGGCCAATGATGAGGCCTCGGAGTTGCCCTTGCCGCAGTGGAGCGAGGAGGACATCAAGGGGATGCGCGATGCGCCTGCGGTGCCTTTTGTTTTGGGGGGCGTGTTGTGGCCGGGCGGTATGGCGGCTGAGGCGGCTGCTTTACCAGTGCCTGCTGGGGCTGGGGCACCGAGCCCGACGGTGAGCGCAGCCCCGCCTGCAACGGCTCCACTAGAGATTGCCGACCAACCTGGGACAGCGCAGCCCAAAACGGATTTATCCCATTTCATGCCGCCCGAGCTGCTGAGCACGCGGGCCGCCCCGCAGCCCGCGCCGCCGAAGTCTCAGCCTGGAGTTTTGCGAGCCGTCAGTTCTGAATATCTGGCGAAGGCCTATGCCTCGCCTGCGACGGAGCATTTATTGGATCCTGATGGTAATCTTGGCGAGACTCACAGCGAGGACATTCGGCGCTTCCTGGAGTTCCATGCCAATGATGCTCGCATCGACGCCTTTATTCTCTTGATGGCTGGGGATGAGCGTTTGCCGGACACGGCGAATCTGGCGTCCACGGCGCAGGGGGAGTTGCTAGGCCGGGAGGGCTGTTTGGTCGTTTATGCTTATGGCCAGCCGAGCCGGGCGAGGTTGTTTCTCAGTCGTAGCGTGCATGGCGGGGTGCCAGCGCCCTACTTGGCGAGCTTGCTGGAGGATTGTGTCAGCGATGCTTCGCAGGCTTCGGATGCGGATGATCAGTTGCATCGTTTCCTCGTCAGGCTGTCGATTCGTCTCTTTTGGCTAGAGCGTATGTTGCCTCCGTTGTCGCCTGCTTTGGTCGCAAAGGTGGCCTCTCAGCCTATGCCTGGCACGCAGTCGGAGTTGACGGAGATTGGGGCGAACCCAGGCACCACTGAGGCGGATTCGGCGTTTTTAGGCATCCAAATTGATGAGCGTGTTTGGGCCTATCTTGGAGTCATTGTGTTGGTTCTACTGCTTGGCCTTGGGGGGCTGCGCTGGCAGCGTTATCGCTTGCGGCATTATGTGTGGCTGCTGCCGGAGCCTGCGGGTCTTCAGCCTCGACTCGGTGGGCAGCAGTGTGGAGGTTCAGCGACTTGGGTGAGGTATCGTTGAGTGTATCCCCAAAAAGACGAAAGCCATTTCCCCTTTGCCCTTTGCCCTATGTTCTGGCTACGCCCTTTGTTCCTCTTCATTCCTGCCTTGCTTATGGCCTTGGTGGGATGGGTCACGGTGCAGGTGAAAGCGGGCCAAAGGGCTCAACAGAGCGAACTCGTCGCTTTGCTGCCGGAAGGGCTGGCCTTGCCCTTGCAGCCGTATGCGCCCAGCAGCGATGTGGAAGCCCAGATCGTTGATCTTCTCCATGAACCCCTGGTGCGACTGGATGCGAGCGGTCACATCGCCCCTGCGCTCGCCATCGCGTGGCAGTGGTCGAAGTCCGTGAGCCTAGGCTTTGCCAGTCCTCAGCAGGCTCAGCAGGCGCTCATCAAAATACAGGAGGTGAAGGCTCAGCAGTGGGCGGCGTGGCAGTTGACCCAGGCCAAAACGATCGGCGACATGCTGCAACTGGACTTCGAGTCGCCGCAGCAAGCCAACGCTGCCGCCGCCGTTCAGTTCATCGCCACGATGGAGCCACAGCTCCTGACGATGATTCGCCTCCAGTCCGTCGAGGGCCATTCGATGGATTCAGTCTTAGCTGAGCCTCGTCTGGCGAAACAAATCCTTCGCCAGTGGCGGGACTCGACAGGAGCCATCGAAATCGCCATTCGCTCGGAGAGCAAAAGCTTTGCCCGCGACATCAGCGAGTTGTGTCTCGCCCGGCAGATTCCCCGGCCCGGCCTGCGCAGTCTCGCCAAGTTGCTCGCTCTGGATGAGCCCGTGCTCACCTTCAAACTCGACTCCGCTGCACGCTGGCATGATGGCCGTCCCGTCACCGCGCTGGATGTGCAGCAGACTTGGCTGGGCCTGCGACAAGAGCCTGCGCTCCTATCCTTCCCTCGCCCTGGGTTGCAGCGCATCGACCGTATCGAGGTTTCCTCGCCCGAGACCCTCACCGCTCGCGTCGTCTATCGAGTCCCCTACGGCCCAGCTCTTTGCGACTGGATTCACTTACCCATCTTGCCCGCCTCGTGGTGGCAGGCCCAGGCGGCTCGAACTGCCCACGCACGGCTCGCTTTCACGCCACCTCTGGGCGCTGGTCCGCTGCGTATCGAGCACCGCGATAGCAGCCGACTCATCCTACGGCCCGCCGCAAAGCCTGCGCCCGATGCCCTTCAGCGCTTGAGTTTGATGCGGCATCACTCGGCCTTCGCGACGCATCTCGGGGCAGCCACCGGCGCACTCGATGTGCTTTGGCCTGGGAATGCCAGCCTAGCCGAGTTGCCGCGCCATGATGAATTTCGCTTCCTGCAAGCCCCGCCTCGCACTCAGACCACCGTGCTCTGGAATACCCGTCGCGGCCCCCTTGCCGAGCCCCTCGTCAGAGCCGCCATCGCTCTCGGCACCAACCGTGCGGACTTGGTCGCAACCCTTCTGCACGGCTGTGGTACGCCTTTCACTGGCATCTTCGCCCCTGGTCTTTGGCTTTCCTCCCAGCCAACGCTTCCTACCTGCGACGTGCCTTGCGCCGAAGCCCTTCTGGCGCAGGCGGGCTACTTAAAAGGCATCAATGGCGTAGCCTCGCGTCCAGGTGCCCCGCTCAGCATCGAGCTGCTCATCGATGCCACCCAGCCTCGCCATTCCGCCCTTGCCGATGCCCTCGCACGGCAATGGTTGGCCCTCGGTATCACCACGCGCATCATCGCCCTGCCCGATGCTGGTGCATTGGCGGAAAGGTTGGCCCAGCGGCACTTCGATGCTGTCCTCACCATTTTTGAACTCAATGCCACTTGGGACATCCTCGCTCGTTGGCACAGCTCAGGCGACTCCCCCACGGGGCAGAATTTCACTGGCCTGCACGACCGCCAGATCGACATACAGCTCGAAGCCCTCGTCCAGGAATACGACCCCAAAGCCGCCGCCTCACGCGCTCAGAAACTCGAAGCGACCCTGCTCGCACAGCATCCCTTGCTCCCTCTTTTTTGCGCCCACCAGCCCCTCGCCATCAGGCATACCAAGGCCCCCGCCAGCCCTGCCGATGATCACCCTTGGTCTCTGCGCCAGCTATTCGCATCGCCCTCACGAAGCCTTCCAGAAGGGAACCGCGCACCATGAAAACCCTGCTGCGGGCAGTTGCCAAAATCCCTCTGCCCGTCGCGGCCACGCTCTGCCTACTCAGCACCCTCGCCCTCTCTGTCGCCCTCGTGCGCATGGACAAACAGCCCTGGTCTGCGGCCAGGCATTTGCTTTTCGACATACCCATAGGCCCTGGCTTCGCCGCCACCTGCGGTGTCACCGCCAGCCTCGTCCTCGGAGCGCTGTTATTGGCCGTCCCCATGGCGTTTAGCCTCGCCTGGCTCAGCCATCGTTTACGTCTCGGTATGCTGTCAGACCTCCTGGCGATCGGTGGGCGAGCGCTCGCGGCTTTGCCGATCTATGGCGTCGTTTGGTTTGGTATCGGCTGGCTCATCGCCACCGCGCATCTACCCATCCAGTCCCTGCTACCCTACACGCCCCTGCCCGAGCTAGATCACTGGCAGCTCGCCATTGCCCGCGATGCCTGGGCCTGGCTCGTCCCCATGCTGCTACTCGCCCTACCACTGCTAGGCCAGTGGCTCACCGCCAGTGTGGAAGCTCTCGCACAGGCCAGCACCACGCTCGATAACCTCAGCCACACCTTGGCAAACAAGACCCGCACCGGGCAGCTTTGGTCACTCGCTTGGCAGTCACTCTATCCCCAGCTTATCCCCCTCAGCTTCACCGCCCTCGGCTACGCTATCATCACCGAGCACGCCCTCGGCCTGCCGGGCTGGGGATACCGCCTTGTCATCGGCCTTCAGCAGCAAGAACTCACCGCTATCGCCACTGCCACCTATGCCCTGGGTCTCCTCGCTACCACCGCCCTGCTTGTCCACACCCTCATCTCTCGCCTCTTCCGCGCGGCCCAGCAGTCTCCAGCCCTGGCCAATACTTGCCCAAGCCGCAACACTCACCGCAACCCACGCTCGCCAAGCCATCGCCGCTGGCTCCTATATTTAGTCTTGCTGTGCGGCCTCGCGTTCGCCTTGGCCAGCCCCAGCTTCAGGCAAGCCATAACGCTCCATGCTAGCGCCCTCAGCAGCGATCTCCGCCACACAGGTATCGCCTGTCTATGGAGCCTGCTCGGGCTGCTCATCGCGCACCTCGGCCTAGCGATGCTCCCCACTTTCAGCAACTCATACCTACCCACCAGCACCCAGCCCTGGCTACTCTGGGCCATCGTCCTGGCAGCCTCGCCTGTGCTCGCGTTTCAGCTCGACCTTGTTCTGGGCTTCGTTATCGGCATCGCAGGTAGTCGCGCCTCACACGCCTATTGCCTTGCCGCACGCCACACGACTTATAGCGAAGCCGCTCGCGCCCTCGGCGTACCAGGCCCGACAGTATGGCGGCGGCACATCCTCCCCCTTGTCCTTCCCTTTCATCTCGCCTGGTTACTGCGCAGTGCAGGCACACTCTTGCTTTGGCGACTCCTCATCACCAGCATCAGCACCACAGCTCCCACGAGCAGCCTCGGTATCACCCTCAGCGCCCTGCATCTCCACGTCATCGACACCCCCAACCTCATCGCCCCACCCACGCTCCTCGCCGCCTTGTGCATCCTGGCCTTATCGCTGCTCAGCCGCCTAGTGTCGCAATTGTCAGTTCCTCCCTCTGACATTCTAAATTCCTAATTCTAAATTCCCAATTCCCCATGCTCCTCCACATCCGCGATCTCGACATCTCCTTCCGCCGCTACCGAGCCGAGCCACTCCATGCCGTGAAAAAATTCACCCTCGACCTGAACCAAGGCGAGTCCCTCGCCATCGTCGGCGAGAGCGGCAGTGGCAAGAGCACCGTCGCTCTCGCCCTCGCTCGCCTGCTGCCCGAGCCCCCCGCCACCATCACCGCCAGCGCCCTGCGATTGCTCGATCACGATATCTTAAACATGACCGAGCGCCAACTCCGCAGCGTCCGCGGCAAAGACATCGCCTACATCTTCCAGGAGCCCAGCACCTCGCTCAACCCCGTGCTCACCATCCGCACCCAGCTCGCCGAGAGCCTGCAACTTCACCGCCCCGACGTCACCGATCTCGACGCTGAAATCATCACCTGGCTCGACCGCGTCGGCATCGTCGATCCCGCCAAGCGCCTGCATTCCTACCCCCATGAACTCAGCGGCGGGATGCAGCAGCGCGTCATGATCGCCATGGCCCTCTGCACCCAGCCCCGCCTCCTCATCGCCGACGAGCCCACCACCGCCCTCGACGTCACCATTCAAAAGCAAATCATCGAACTCCTCGCCGACCTCCGCCGCAGCTTCGGCATGAGCGTCATCCTCATCACGCACAACTTCGGCATCAAACGCGACATCGCCGACCGCGTCGCCGTCATGTTCCGTGGAGAAATCGTCGAGCAAGGCCCCGTCGCCGAAGTCCTAGCCAACCCCCAGCACCCCTACACCAAGGCCCTGCTCCATTGCATCCCCCGCATGGGCCAAAAAATCGCCCGCCTCCCCGCCATCGACCACGAGGCCATCGACTTGGCCTTAGCCCACACATCGAGATAGGCGCGGCGCACTCCATGGCCACTTCGGTCAAATGAGTTCGCGAATCACATGGCCATGCACATCCGTCAGTCGGCGATCAATGCCGTTGTGCCGCACGGTGAGCGCGGTGTGGTCGATGCCGAGCTGGTTTAAAATCGTGGCGTGGATGTCGTACACGGTCGTGGGGTTGGCGCGGTCGAGCGGCTTGTAGCCCCACTCGTCGCTCTCGCCGGCGGTGGTGCCGCCTTTGATGCCGCCACCGCACAGCCAGTTGGTGAAGACATACGGATTATGGTCGCGCCCTTTGCCGCCTTGGGTGCTGGGCATCCGGCCAAACTCCGTCGTCCACAGGATGATGGTATCGTCGAGCAGGCCACGCTGTTTGAGATCGACGATGAGCGCCGAGACCGCCTTTGCCATGCCCCAGGCGAGTGGGCCGTGATCGCGCTCCACATCCTCATGGCTATCCCAGTTGCGCCGTGGGAAGCCGTTGTCGTTGCCACTCCAGATCTGCACAAAGCGCACACCACGCTCCAGCAGGCGGCGTGCGGCGAGGCACTTACGGCCCATGCAGTCGGCTTCCTCCTCGGCATTGATCTCGGTGGGCCAAACTTTGCGATGCTCTTGGATGCCATACATCGCCTTCATCGCGTCGCTCTCCTTTGAAATATCCAAGGCCTCAGGGGCAGTGAGCTGCATCTTGGCGGCGAGTTCGTAGCTCTTGATGCGCGACTCCAGACGCGAGTCATCGGCACGGGTCGCCGCGTGCTGATGGTTCAACTTCTCCAGCAACGAGAAGCCTTCGCGGTCGGCCTTGGCGGTGATGTAGCGGCCTGACTTGTGCGGGAAAAGGTCGGCGATGGGCATCTCGGCACCGGGGTAGATGATGGTGCCTGCGTGCTGCGAAGGGAGGAAGGCGCTGTCCCAATTTTTTG
Organism: Verrucomicrobiota bacterium; assembly: GCA_031411235.1. Taxonomy (GTDB): domain Bacteria; phylum Verrucomicrobiota; class Verrucomicrobiia; order Verrucomicrobiales; family Verrucomicrobiaceae; genus JANOAR01. Next base: position 41,095 of record JANOAR010000331.1, read on the forward strand.
GCCCATTGGAGGCAAAGCCACGATGATCGGGCAGCACCACGAAGGTGGGCAGATTATCGCTCAACGAGCCCAGCCCATAACTCACCCACGAGCCCATGCCGGGGAAGCCAGGCAGATTAAACCCCGTCGCCTGGAGCAGCGTGCCCTGGGAATGGATGCCCGTCTTGCCCACCATGTTGTGGACGAAGGCCATCTCATCCACACACGCGCCGAGGGGGGCGACGGCCTCGCTTAAGCGCTTGCCACTCTGGCCATAGGCTTTGAACTCCCACACGGGTTTCTTCCATGGCCCGAGTCCATTTTGAAACGCCTCGACGGCCTCGCCGAAGTCGGAAGCCTCGCCGTGGTGCTTGATCAGCGAGGGCTTGAAATCGAAGAGGTCGATGTGCGATGCCGCACCACCCATGAACAGTTGCACCACGCGCTTCGCCTTTGGTGCGATGAGCTGTGAGCGATGCGAAGTCTGAGCGGCTTCCAGCGAAGTGAAGGCGAGTGCTCCAAAGCCTTGGCCAGCGGTCGCGAGGAGTTGTCGGCGATTCATCATGGCAAAAATACGCGGACAGCACCCTTGGCGCTTTCAGGAGAGGCGGTTCTTTTTGGTATGCTACGAATCATTTGGGGGCTGCGATTTCAAGCAGCCATGAGCGTATGAGTCGCATGAAGCACTCGCTCCTCGCTCTCTTCCTCCTCGCAACATCCGCCCTGGGCGAAGACTGGCCGCAGTTCATGTTCAACTCGGCTCACTCGGGCAACGCCGTCGGCCATGAGATCGATGCAAAGACTCTCGGGCTGCAAGGCACCGTGGCTATGAGTGATGGCATCTACACGTCGCCTGTGGTTGCTGATGGCAAAGTGTATGTCGTCGATGGCGCGGGACACGTCGCATGCTTCGAGGTTGCGACGCTCAGAGAGGTCTGGCACTTCCAAAGCAAAGGCGGCGCACAGAACTGCAACAACGTCAGCTCACCAGCCATCGCCGGGAAGTATCTGCACTTCGGCACGACGGCTGGGATTTATTATGTGCTGGATCGCACGAGCGGCGTGGTCGTCGCCGAGATCGACTGCAAGGAGCCCGTGTTTAGCACGCCAGTCGTCGGCATGGATCGCGTTTACTTTGCCACACTGGGCTCGCGGGTTCATGCGATCACGTTTGATGGCAAGGCGGTGTGGGCATGGGACTTCGTGACAGAAGTTGTCGGCTTCAAAGGCAACCGCTGGAGCGGCGAGGAGTGGGCTGTTTTTTGTGCGGATCGCCTCGTCTCGACCGCCAAGGCGAACCCCGCCAAAGCCCCCGCCAAGCCCAGCTCCAGCGATGGTCGCGTGACGTGGAAGGATCACTTCGTTTGCTCGCGCGACATCTGCTTGATCAAAGGCAACACCGTGGTCGTGCCTGCGGGTGGTCGCACCTTGTTCATCGAAGACACTGGCACCGCGCCGAAGCTGAAGGCCACGGGCGAGATCCCCGAGTGGTCGGGCAAAGAATTCCCTGCTACTTTCGGCCAGAGCGCGGATGATGCGGGCAATGTCTATGTGCAATGGCATCGTCGCGACAACGCGGGGCGTGTGGACATCATGCGCCTCGAAGGCGACGCGTTGAAGACTGGTGAGTTCGTTCCCGGCACGGACACGAACATCCGCATGGATGGCCTGCTGAGTTTCTCGCCCGTGGCGATTCGTGGGAAGGATGTCTTCCGCGTGAAGCCGGAGAGCGGGCGTGGCTTGATCCGGCATCGCATGGGCGCCAATGACATCGCGATTCTCAGTGAGAAAGGCGCGATCTCGCCTCCTGTGCTCACGAAGGAACATGCGATCTTTGGGGGGCTTGATGGGTCGCTGAACTTCATTCCTCTCAATGCCGGGGTGCATGCCGGGCAAGTGGTGACTTCGATCCAGCGTACCAACGCAGCCATCTCCGCACCTGTCGCTGTGGCCGATGGCCATGTCTATGTCGGAGCCGAAGATGGTTGTCTGTATGTCTTTGGCCCTGGTGGCAACGGAACGCTGCCAAAATTTCTGCCGCAAGTCGCCACCATCCACAGCCCGCTCACCAGCGCCCTCGCCGCTGCGAAATACGATTGGTTCACCAACTACGGTGACTTCGCTGGCACCAACGCCAACGACCAGGGACTCGCGCCACCGCTGCGCATGAGATGGGCGCGGCGTCTCGAAGGCACGGTCAAACATTTGCCCGTGTGTGGCGGCGGACGCCTCTACACACACACCGCCGAGGGCCAGATCATCGCCTGCGAGCAAGACACAGGGCGGCTCCTCTGGCGCAAGTGGTGGCCCGACGTTTATTTGTCCTTCACCTCACCGCTTTACATCAATGGCAAGCTGCTCATCCCGCAGGCTGGTATCAAAAAATCCTTTGTGCGCTGCCTTGATGCCGCCACGGGCAACCTGCTATGGGAAGCGCCCTTTACCGGCTCGCCAAGCTGGAGCCGACAGTTCCCGCCCGTCGTCCATGGGAACATCGCCATCTACGCCTCCGGCACCGGTGACTACGCCGTGCAGGGCAGTGAGAAGCCCTGGACTTTCGGCGGCGATCTCGTGATTCCAAAAGATGGACGCGAAGTGATGAGCTGGATCTACGCCAACGACAACCCCTACTACCCTAAGGATCATCACCCCCGCATCTGGGCCTGGGATCTCGATACGGGCAAGGTCGTGTGGGAGAAGGATTTCTTTGAGCAAGGGCGCGGTGGCAACGACTGCGGCATCTGCATCCTCGACGGCAAGCTCCACTACTCCGTCTTTTTCGGCTATGATGCCGATCAGCGTCGGCGGCGCGGCTTGCCCGTGGAAAACAATGGTCTCACCGCCTGCATCGACCCTGCCACGGGCACCATCGTTTGGCAGACCAACCAGTACTATGTCACGGCCAAATGCACACTCAGCGCCCGCGATGGCCGCCTCTACATCGGCGGCAACAACAAGGCCCAGCAAGGCACGGATGATCGCTTCGTCTGGTGCCTCGATGCCAAGGACGGTAAGCTGGTGTGGAAGTCCGACGCCATCACCTCGGCGCTGAACGTCGTCACCGTGGGCGAGAAATACATCTTCTCCAACGCCCTGCGCGGCAAAGGCAACGTCTTCGACCGCGACACGGGCAAGGTCGTTTACAGCATCCTCACCAACTATGCTTGCTGCCGCTTCACCATGTCTGAGCCGTATGTGCTTGGCGCGAATATGGACATGATCGACCTCTCGCAAGAGGGCAAACTCGTCTCTACTGGCCCCGCCATCGACTCTCGCGAATGCCTCGGTGCCGTCGTCTCGAATGGCCGCATCTTCTACACCTCGCAGGCCAGTGGTTTCGTCGTGTCACAGACCTATGGGCCGGAGTCGAAAGCGCTGCCAGCAGCGTGGGAAGTGCGCCCAAAGTAAGCCTCGCGAAATCACTGCGTTCGAGTTGAAAGCCCCAGCTCCGACTTGCATACTGCCGCATGGAATTGCATCTCGCAGGACAGAGCGTGGCGGTATTTGGCGCGGCAAAGGGCATTGGTCGGGCCATCGCCCAGGGCTTTGTGGACGAGGGCTGTCATGTCCTCGGCTTTGATCGCGAGCCACTCTCGGAGGCCGCACCGCCAGCCTTTGAGTGTGTCATCGGTGATGTCACGGATGGCGCTCAGGTGCGTGCCTTCGCCGAGGCCATGGGCGAGGTCGATCATGTGGTGTTTTGTGTTGGCACAAGCTCCGGCAAGTTTGGATTTCCCTTTTGGAATCTGGATCTCAGCGACTGGGCGCGGGTGCTGGAAATCAACCTCTTCGGCGCGGTCAATGTCGCCCACGCCTTCGCGCCGTCATTGATCACACGAGGCCGTGGTTCCATGCTTTTTCTCGTCTCGGTAGCAGGGCAGATGGGCTCGCAGACGGATCCACCGTACAGCGCTTCCAAGGCAGGGCTGATCAACTTCATGCAAGTGGTGGCCAAGGATTTCGCCCCCTATGGCGTGCGGGCGAATGCGCTCTCGCCAGGCATGGTGAAGACGGAACTGAATGCCTCCATCCATGCCGCTAGCCAGCTCAAGCTGCCCGAAGCATCAAGGCAAAGCTACGCGGACTGGGCGGATGAAAAGATTCGCAAAGTGTCGCCCCTCGGTCGTTGGCAGTTGCCCGAAGAGTATGCCGCGATGGCTACATTCCTAGCCTCGGATCATGCCAAAAATATCACCGGCCAGACGCTCAATATTGACGGCGGGCAGGTGATGCATTCATGAAAAGGAAAGCGAGGGGCTACCCCACAATCCCAAACCCGCGTACGCCCACCAGTGGCTCGATAATGTGCACCTCGCGTTCCTTGATCAAGCCGCCGAGATCGCTGTCGTCAATGTCAGCGAGGAAGGCGTCCAACTCCTCGCTGTCCGCCGCCATCACTTGCACTTCCACGCGGCCATCGGCCAAGTTTTTCACCCAGCCTGTCACGTCGAAACCGGAGGCGATTCGCTTCGTCGCATAGCGAAAGCCGACGCCTTGCACGCGGCCTGTGTAGAGGATTTGGCGGGCGATCATGTCGGCGGCTAGGGCTTATCGGGGCTGTTATCAAACTGCTGGCGCAAGGCGGCGGCGAAGTCCGCATCGCCCGCGTCGATGTAGATCACGCTAGGCTGCGGGGTGGTGATCTGGTGCAGACGAACGTAACGAGCTGGAGTCTTGAAGGCGATCACCAAATCATCGCCTTCCAGCGTCTGCCGATACTGCTGCGCGAGGCACTCGCGCATGGCTTTGTAAAACTTCGTTGCATCCTCCGCCGTGGCCCACTGCGTGTGCCAGACCACATGGCCTCGGTTGCCTTTTTCAGCATTGGCAAAGGCAAGCCAGCGATCCGTCTGCCAGCCATGCGAGGCGACCAGAGCCGCCTCATCGGCGAGGTAGCGGCGCAGCAGCAGCGTGGTGGCGTATTGGCCTAGAGTATCATCCCACAGCGGCTTCATTTTACCCACGCTGGTGTTAGCCCAGTTGATGCTCAGCACAGGCGGGCGTGGGTCGGCGAAATAGAGCGGCACATCCATGATTTCGGCAGTGCTCACAGGCGGGCGTTGGTAGGCTGCCGAGAGCTGCGTGTAGCCACCGATGCTGTGCATCGACTGCGCAAACTGTATGCCCCCGGTAAGCGGGAAGGTGGCCAGACTGCGCAGGAAGGCGGGCAGCGGCACTTGGTTCAAAGGATGATCGGGGTCATCGAAAGGCAGTCCGCCATGACTCACGGCGTTGGGGTTTTTGAGCTGATAGAGCAGTCGCGAATTGGCAGCATCGCCGCCGATAAGCGCGAGCCGGGCAAGCCGTTGGTCGGTGGTCTGTGGTGTGCCTTTGCTGGGGAAAAGGGCTTCCTGGAATTGCTGCAACAGCGCCCCGTATGAGAGCGCGATGATGGGGTCGCTGTGGACGAGCGTGGGATGGGTGCCGGGCACGGGTTCCACGATGTAGAGTGTCTCGTCTTCGTCGTTGAACCAGCCTGTGATCTGCCGTGCCAGCAGTGCCGCACGCAATGGCAGCGTATCCACAGCCTCGGGTATGACACCCAGCGCGGCGAAGGCCGTCCCCTCGCGTGGGCCAAAGTCGTTCTCGTGATGCCGACGCAGCCAGCCGAGGATTACCTTTTCAATGTCCTCCACTGTGCCTGGCACGGTGGGGATGGGCTGGCTCTCCAGCTCGCGGGCACTGATCAACTCCGCACCGAGGCCAACGTAGTCCGTGGGGATGAAATCCGACGGTGGCTCCCCTTTGGCCATCTCGCCGACTTTGTCCTTCATGGCGAGGTTCGGATTGCCGAGGCTGCTCAGCTTATCGAGCATCGCCGAGTTCTCCTGTTGCAGGGTTTTGACTTGGCCTTGGAGGTACTCGATCTGGTCTTGCAGCAGGGCGATTTGTTTATCGGCGTCAGAGTTCGCCGGGCGCTTTGCAGGCATCGCAGGGACGAGCAACGGCGGCGCTTCGGGCGGCGGCGCAGACATGGCTTGCACAGGCGGCGGGGCAATGACAGGCGCAGGGCGCGTGAGCATCACCAGGACGTTCGCCAGGGTGACTCCAGCGATGAGTAGAATAAGCAAAAGGGTGCGCGGGGCAGGCATCGGGCGAGCATAGCGAGCGCTCGCCCTTTGCCAAGGCATGTGCTGGGGATTACCCACGGAGGCACCACGGCGAAGGTTACGACAACCGCAGAATCAACCGCACGCTGTCCAGCTTCAGCCGCGCCTCATTCATGGAGCTGGCAAGCTGCGAGCGATGCAGCTTCAGCGCAGCGATGTCCTCAGGCTTCACATGGTTGTTGATCTGCGAGAGCTGCTCCAGACGCTCGCACTCGGCGAGGAGTTGGCCATTCATCGTTGCCTGGGCGACCGCGTTAATCGCCACCACGCGCTCAACCGCGAGCTGCTGCGCTTTTTTTAGCATGTCGGGCATCAGCTTGCGCTTCACCGCTGGCTTCTCCAGCAGCTTGGCCACCGCGCCTTTTTCCATGCGTGCCTTGGCAAAAGAATCGTCTGCGCTGTGATCCGCCCCCGCGTGATCGACAAGAATGCGGATCGGTGTCGCGGGCATGAAGCGCTCGATGTGCAGCGACGGCGGAGCCACGCACTCCAGCACGTAGTGAACCTCCAGCATGATGGCTTCGCTACCGCCCCCGCGCCACATGGCGAAGGCGCTGTTGCCATCCTCGCTGCTCAGCAGCGTGTCCAGCGCTCCACGCACGATGGGATGATCCCAGGTGAGGAAGCCGATGTGCTCGCGCGAAAGGGCACGCGTGCGGTCAAACGTCACCGTCATGCCCTCATCGGGCACGCTGGGGAATTTATCGGTGAGCAGGTTCGCTGGCTGGATGAAGTAGCTCCTGCTGCCCAGTTCCTCAATGTGCATCCCGAAGTAGTCGAGCAGGCGGACGAAGAATTCTTCAAAGTCCTCATCCGCATCGCAGGCGCGAATATTACCGATGGTCGTCGCGGCCATTTGTGGTTTGCAGGAGTTCAGTTCCAGCAGGCGATCATGGCCGCGCTCCAGCTTCTGTGTCACGCTGCCATGCAGATCCTTGGCCTTCTTCAGGAAGGTCTTCATACCAGCCGCAGCGGGTGGCTTGGCCATCGCTTTTGTCAGCTCATCACGCATTGTCGTGGCGATCTCAGTCGCGCCGTGAACGTTCTTTTCAAAGGCATTCAAACCCTCGTGATACCAGCGTGCGAGCACCTCACCAGCGCTGCCTTTCACATACGGCACATGGATTTGAATGACCGCCTTTTGACCAATGCGATCCAGTCGCCCGATGCGTTGCTCCAGCAACTCGGGGTCTTCCGGTAGGTCAAAAAGAACGAGGTGATGAGCGAACTGGAAGTTGCGACCTTCGCTGCCGATCTCCGAGCAGATGAGCAGCCTTGCGCCCTCTTCTTCATTGGCAAAATGAGCCGCCGCGCGGTCGCGCTGCATCAGGTTCATGCCCTCGTGGAAGAGGCCCGCGCTGAGATTGATCTCATGCAGCAGCATCTCATGGATTTGCTCGGCCAACGCCCGTGTGCGGCAGATCGCCAGCACCTTGGTCGTCTCGCCCAGCTCCTTCAGCAGCTTCGCCAGCCACTTCACCTTCACGGTGTTTTCATCCGCCTCTTTGTCCGCCTTCAGCGGCTCCAGCAGTGCCTTGCGCACCGGAAATCCCGACAGCGCCGCACGCGTGTTGCGGAACATCACTCGGCCTGTGCCGAAGGTATCCAGCAGCTCATTCACCAGCGCCATGCGCGTGGCTTCGTCAGTGTTCTTTTTGATCGCGTCGCAGTGCTCGCGGATGCGCTCGGACTTCGAGCCGAAAAGCTCTTTGTCCGCCTTGCTCAGCGCCTTGCCGTCCAGCAGGCGATCCAGCGCTGAGGCCACTTCTTCGTAGTGCGCCGACTCCTCTACAAACTGTGCGAGATCGGTGTAGCGATCCGCATCCAGCAAGCGCAAGCGGGCGAAGTGCCCCTCCGGCCCGAGCTGCTGCGGCGTAGCCGTGAGTAGCAGCAAACCGGGCGTCTTTGCCGCGAGCGCGGCCACCAGTTCATACTCGATGCTCGCCTTCTCTGGCGACCACTGCAAGTGATGCGCCTCATCCACGATCAGCATGTCCCAGCCGATCTCGATGGCTTGTTTGGCACGGATCGGATCATTCGCTAGCAGCGACACCGGGCAGAGCACCAGTTGGCTATCCGAGAAAGGATTCGCCGTGCCCACACCGCCCTCTTCGATGGCCACACAGCGATCTTCATCGAAGATGCTGAAGAGCATGTTAAAGCGCCGCAACAGCTCAACAAACCACTGATGAATCAGCGGCTCGGGCACCAAAATCAGCACCCGTGACGCACGCCCGGTGAGGTGCAGGCGATGCATAATAAGGCCCGCCTCGATGGTCTTGCCCAGGCCTACTTCATCGGCCAGCAGCACGCGTGGCGAGAGTCGGCGGCTCACCTCGCCCGCGATAAACATCTGGTGCGGGATCATGTCCACGCGCCCGCCCACGAAGCCACGCACCTGCGAGCCCTGCATTTTATTGCGCCACGTCAGCGCCTCAGTGCGCAGGGCGTAGGTGCGCAGATCATCCACCTGGGCGGCCAGCAGCCTGTCTTCCGGTTTGCTAAAGCTGATCGTATCCGACAGCTCCGCCTCGGCCACGGCGCGACCTTGCTCGGTGTGGTAGATCAACAGCCCGGCTTTGTTTTCCACCGTCGTCACCACGTAGTCCTGGCCTTCGTGGGTCTTGATGCTGTCTGCCTCCTTGAAGACGACGCGCCGCAGCGGTGCTGTCTTCAGGGCATAGTGGCGGTGCTCGTTCGCGGCGGGGAAGAACATCTCCACACGCCCAAACTCGGTCTTCAAGACCATGCCGAGACCAAGCTCAGATTCACTATCACTGACCCAACGTTGTCCGATAACTGGTTGATCCATTGCGCTAAAAAAAGGGGTGCGAGACTAACGGGCGACAGGCGATGTGCAAAGGCTTTCGGCAAGTATTCCAGGGTCGTGGGGCGGACGTACGATCGAGTGCTGGTTCATTGGGATGCAGCGCAGCAGCGCCTTTCAAGGTGTCGGAGACGATGTGAGGAGTCTCAAAAATCAACGCATCCTCGCCCTGAGATGCCACGGATATTTGGACCAAAAGTGAATTAGTTAGCGAGGGCGATATCGGCCTCGAAGCGGCTGGGGGAACGGTAGTTGAGGGAGGAGTGGAGGCGTTGGGTGTTGTAGTAGGAGTCGATGAAGGCGAAGAGT
>JANOAR010000332.1:0-26772 GCA_031411235.1 Verrucomicrobiota bacterium
AGCCCCCGGCGAAGAAATCGTCTATACCGACCTCATTTCAGAAGTGCATCCCTGGCTCACTGCCGTGCTGCAACGCGCCTATCAGTTGGCCATTATTCGCTTTCCGTCCGTCTGGCAGTGGCTCTATGGAATGCTTGCCAAACCTGGCCTTTGCGATGCCAAGGCAGACTGGCTGCAACCCATGCTGCTGGCGATGACGACGCGCCTCGCGAGCAGCCGCCCCAGGGCTATCGTGAGCACCTACCCGCTCTACGCCGGGCTGGTGGAGGCGCTGCGGCAGCAAGGCGTCGCGGTGCCGCCGCTGGTGACGGTCATCACCGACTCCATTAGCGTCCATCCCATCTGGCTCAGCGCACCAAGTGATTTGTATCTCGTCGCCGACGAGGAGACGCGGCAGATCGTGCTGGGTATGGGTGTTGCCGCCGAGAAGATGCATGTGACCGGCTTCCCCGTGAGTCTCGTTTTTGCCACACCTCCCCCTGGTGAAAAGGATGCCGTGCGACGCATTCTCTACCTGCCCTCTACCACCGTGCCGCACTTCGCGGCCACTCTGGAGGCCCTGCGCCCACTGCTGGAGAAGGGCGTGCGACTGACTCTGCCCGTGGGCAAACACGCCGCGCGACTCTACCACACGCTGCGCAGGTTTATGGATGCGAGCCCACAATTGCCGATCAACATCATCGGCTGGACAGACCAGATGCCGCGCTTGCTCCAGACCCATGACGTGATCATCTCCAAAGCAGGCGGTGCGATCCTCCACGAAGTGCTCGCCGCTCGCAGTCCCGTCGTCATCGACTACGTGGTGCCAGGGCAGGAGGAGGGCAATGCCGAGATGATCCTGAAGCATCGCTGCGGCCTGCGCTCCACCACGCCACAAGAGACCGCCCGGCATGTCGCCGCGATCCTGGAAAACCAAGCAGCGCTGGGCGAGACCATGCGCCAAAACATGCTGCCCATCAGCGAACCCGAGGCCGCTCTAAAGGCTGCTCGCCATGTGTTGGCCGTGGCCAAAGCCATTTTCAATCTTCCTCCCCCCTGACCTCGTGCCCGCCCTCCTCTTCGACATTGGCAATGTGCTCGTTTCCTTCGACTTCAGCATTGCAGCGGCGCGGCTCGCGCAGCATACCTCGCTGACACCTAGCCAAATCATAGAGGCCATCGCGCCGATGAAGGATCCGCTGGAGTCGGGGCGGCTTAGCGATGCAGATTTCGTCGCACAGAGCATGGCCGCGATTCAGTTTCGGGGCAGCGCCGAAGAGTTCAGCCATATCTGGTGCGACATCTTCGCTCTGAATGAGCCGATGGCCCGCACGCTCGCCGCCTTGCCCAGCGATATCCCGGCCTATCTGCTGAGCAATACCAGCGGCCTGCATCAGCGCCACCTCTTCGCCACCTTTCCCATTTTTACCTGCTTCCAGGGCGGCGTGTATTCGCACGAAGCCCGCTGCATGAAGCCCGACGAAAGCATCTTCCACATCGCCGCCGAACAACTTGCGCTCAATCCCGAAGAGACTTTCTACATCGACGACCTCGTCGCCAATATCGAAACCGGGCGGCGGCTAGGCTTTGTCAGTCATCTCTACGATCTCAAGGATCACACAGCGCTTGATGTGGCTCTAACTCAGTGGTTATCAAACACTTCACATTCATCAATTCTTAATTCCTAATTCCTAATTCCTAATTTCCCATGCTTCACTCCCTTCAAGATTGGCTTCACTCTCTCATCGCTGTTTGGTTTCACTGGGTTCAAGAGTGGGGTTACGCTGGCATTGTGCTTCTCATGGCCATGGAAAGCTCCATTTTCCCTGTCCCCAGCGAAGTTGTCATGCCGCCAGCGGCCTTCCTCGCTGCTGAGGGCAAGCTCAATATCTGGCTCGTTATCCTCGCTGGCACCTTCGGTTCGTGGTTAGGATCAGCGATCACTTATGGCTTCAGCCGATGGTTGGGGCGGCCTTTTGTCGAGAAGTTTGGCCGCTATTTCTTTATTAGTTTGGAGAAGCTGGATCGCGCTGAGCGCTTCATGCTTCGTTATGAATCGAGCGGCATTTTCTTTGCGCGACTGTTACCCGTTGTGCGGCATCTTATTTCCATCCCCGCAGGCATCGTGCGCATGGACTTTGGTAAGTTCAGTCTTATGACCATCATTGGTTCCTTTATCTGGTGTACGATCCTCTCCTGGTATGGCAAAGGCATCGCCGAGCGCCACCCCGAACTGATGAACAATCCCACAGAATTGGTTCACGCGATCAAAGGCGAATCACTCGGCATCGTGGCAGGCATCGCCATCATCGGAGCGCTCTATTTCCTGATGCTGCGGCTAACGGCGCGGAAGGCGAATTCATAATACCGACAGGGCTCAAAGTCACGCCCCCGCTTCGCCAAGCCAAAGGGCGGCTTTCAGCGCTGTGGCCCCCGCTTACTCTCGCCCAACGCTCACTTCCCTTTTCCAATCCAAGCACCGATCTTTGGCCCGAGCATTTTAGTTTTGCAGGGCCTCTAATCGAGGGCATCACCGCCAAAAGCGGTGGAACAGCCGGACTTCTCGGCTTCAATCTTGCCCCGCAGAGTCGAAGAACGGCTGGCAACCATTTTTGTCTGGTGATGCGAGGTTGCCCACTCCCACTGTGAGTCCAGACATCGCCACAAATCGTCAGCAACTACGCCTTGCCACCATCACACCCGCTTGCGCTGCCCCTCCCGGCGCAGCACATCTGCCATCATCACTGGGGTTCGCTTGAGCGCTTCAGCGAGCCAACTGAGCCCAAGCAAGTCCACATCGCACATCCGAGCGGCACGCTTGGTGCGGCTGGAAAAGCGGTGGGCTGTCGTGTGCAGAATACGGCGATCAAAAACGATGCCCAGCGGCTTTTCAAAGAACGGCCTTGAGCCCTCGACGGCGCGGACGCCTTCTTCGCTGTCCAGCTTGTCATTCACGCACGTCTTGCACTGGATGAGGATGTTTTGTTTAGCCGTGCCCCAGCCTCGGACGACGACATCGCAGCCGTGGTCGGCTCCGTGCGGGGTCAGTATCGTTTGCTCCGCTTCCTTCTCGTAGAGCGTGCAGATGAGCGCTTCAAAGAGCTTCCAAGATAGCCCGAGGGCTTGCTCAAGCGTGAGGGGAAGCTGCTCTTTAGCAGGCGTGTGGCCGAAGACTTCTGCCACAAGTTCAGTATCAGATACGGATTCAGATGGGATCAACCCAAGCGCACTCTGAAGACTGCGCTTCTGTGCAAGTAGCTTGTCCAGGATCACATCAAAGGCAGGAAAATCTGGGTGAGCAACGGAGGGCAGATACACCGTCACTGGCTTCGTTTGCCCGATGCGATAGGCGCGGTCGGTCGCTTGGTCTTCCTTGGCGGGATTCCAATGGCGCTCAAGGTGGATGACGTGGTTGGCCGCGACGATGTTGAGCCCTGCGCCTGCTGCGATGGGGGAAAGGATGCAAATGGCGAAGCCTGGCCGACCTGAGAACCCATCAAGCAAGCCCATTCGAGTGGCCTCGGGCGTCGTGCGTGAACTGGTCTTGGTGTCCCCGTTGATCACCGGAATCGGAAGTTCAAAAATGACCTGCAAGTGCCTCGCCAACGCATCTTGAAGCTGCTTAAGCACGCAAAAAATAAGCACCTTCTCGCCCCGCTGTTGTATCGCTTCGAGCTGTGTCAGCAACCACGCTAGCTTGCCGGAGCGCTCCAATACTCGTCGGCACTCAGCCGCATTTTTGCCCGACTCGATATGACCACTGCCAACGAGGTCAGGGTGCAGGGACACTTGTCGCAGATGCCACAGCGCCGCGAGATGCCGTCCTTGATTTTCAGCCTGGGAGGTGTCAGCGGCTTGATTGACCGCATCCCTAGCCGCTTCGTAGAGCGACTGCTGTTCGCCCGTCATCGAGCACGTCACTGGCTGCAATGTCTTGGTTGGCAGGCCAAGGTTTTGTTCTTCTTTGGTTCGCCGCAGCATCAGCCCACCGACATGATCGCGCAGCGCTTTACCCAGCTCGGCCATGCGATGGCGCTCACGATTCATTGGCGCAATCCAGCGGCGGCGGAACTCGGCAAAGGCTCCGAGTGGCCCTGGTTCCGCAGTGTCCACGATGCTCCAGAAGTCGCCGAGGTGATTCTCCACGGGCGTGCCAGTGAGGGCGATGCGGAAGAGCGCCCGCAACGCCTTCGCGGCGATGGTCTGCTGCGCGTTGGGGTTCTTGACGTTTTGAGCTTCATCAAAGATGGCCGCGCTCCATTCGCACTTGGCAAAGGAAAAGCGGTAATCGCGCAAAGTCTGGTAGGTGGTCAGCACGCATGAGCCCGGCCAGTCGAGGCTGTGCTCGGTGCCATCTCCGAAGCCCAGTCCATACGATTGCACCTCGCCGGGCACTGCCACATCGCGAGCGCCAGGGGCACGGCGGAAGGCATTCAAATCAGCATCGCCTTGGGCGATGACCACCCGCTTGAAGGGCATCGCATTGGCATGGAAAGTTTTCTCGATCTCAGCCTTCCAATTGGCGAGCAGCGACAGCGGGGCCACGATCAAGACGGCAGGCGGCTCCACGCCTTTGCTTTCGCGCCATTGGCGAAACCACTCAGCCAGCAAGATGAGAGTGCTGTAAGTTTTGCCCAAGCCCATGTCATCGGCCAGCAAAGCTCCCGCTCCATAGCCGCTGTTATTGCTCCCGGCGATCTCAGCTTGCAGCGCGCGTTGGGAATGGCCGAGCATCCAGCGAATGGCCTCTTCCTGATGCGGCATCGGTTGCCGTGCGAAGCCTGTGAAGTCGAGCCGATAGGTCGCAGCGACCCTATCATCAATCGCCGTGAAGGGCCAGCCGTATGCCAACTGCTCATCATTGGGAATGATGAGCGGCACAAGCACCGACCTTGGCTGTGGCTCTTCAGCTTCGGATGAAGTCCCTTCGCCACCGGGATCATCGACGGTTGGCTCGGTAGGTCTCTCTGCCTCCGGTTGCTTTCCGAACCAATCCTCTGGCTCGCCCAAGGCTCCGCCCACGTAGCCGCCTCGCCACTCGCCGATGCCTGTGACCCGTGGGCTAAACTCTGCCTCCACATCGGGAAAGACATGCGCTGCCAGCCATTGCTGCGGATCGCGCTCGTAGGCTTGGCGTTCTGCGCGAGGCACACGGCTGCGAGCTTTGATCGCACGCGCCTGTGCCGTCTGTATCTCGGTGAGCAGGATGATCGTCTGGCCCACACGCACCACGGCGCGGCTGCGCTCGCCATCAAGGTGATGCAGGCGTTTCTCCACCGCATCGACCTTCAATCCGCCAAAGCGCCCCTGGGGCAGCGGGCAGAGCACCACATCGCCCGTGGCTCGGTCTTCCCGTGCATCAATCACTAACTCGTCAGCACGAACAATGATCGCACCATCGTCGCCGTAGGCTTCAAGGTCGATCATGCACCCAGCCAGATGCGCCTCTCGCAATGAAACGATCAGTGAGAGGTTCGCTATCTCATCCCTACCACTCGCCTGCCATTCCACGAAAGCCTTCAAAGCCGCAAACTGCGCCGCACTTGGCAGATAAGTCCGTTGTCCCAATTCCAGAATAGGGCCGCGCAACTGCCAACCAAAGGAAGGCGAAGCGCCAGGATCAACAATGGCCAAGCTCGCTGAGAAATCAGCAAGCTGCGGCACACTACGAGTCTGCAACCGCATCCCCCCCGGCCAAGGATGTGGCAGGTCAAAGCCTTGGCGTATCTCGACATCAAGGCGCACGGCATCTTCGCACGCGATGAAAATGCCCGAGTTCACTTCGCTAACGCTGGCCTCACCGCATTCCGCGAGTGCGAGCATCCGTTGATAGCCCACACACTCCACCTCCGAGCCTCGCCCTGCCTTGGCCTGGGCGAAGCGCTTCGCCGAGGTAAAGCGAATGGCGAGACCGTCCGCATTGGCTGACCAGACGAACGAAGGGGAGGTGAAGGGCCAAGGCATAAGTTAGAAAATCACGTCGTCCCACTCGACACCGCAGACAGTCGCCAAGTCGTCCAAGAAGCGTGACGCAAAGCTCGCGGATGGGAAAAAGGGCACTTTGAGCGGGTATTCCGCACTCTTTAAAAACTGCCAACAAGGAGCTGGATTGGGGACGCTCGCGGCAATGCTTGCCCAAAGGTCACGATTCGTATTGTGGACGCCTCGCAGGTTGTAGTAATGCACGCCATCTACCAGGGTGATGCCATTGTCGCAGATCATCACCAACGCTGCCTCATTTTGATCGAATGTATCAATCATCAACGCAGCGTTGATCTTGCGCCTATCCAAGAGCTTGTGGAGGAAAGCCATGCGAGTGGGCAATGCTTCGACCTTATCTTGGCGTGTCAGGTAGCTACTCAGGCGGTCGATATAGGCATTCACAGTGCCTCCAACATCTTGACCTACTGCATTTGCGCCAGCGCGTGAAGCGGTGGCAATTGTTGGTGCGCTCGCTGGCGGTCGGTTTGCCTGTGGCATCACCATCATGCTAGAAGCGGGAGGAGCAGGTTTTTCAGGCGGAGATTCCTGTGCCGATCTTTGCGACGATAGCTCTGCTAGCGGTGGAAGATTACAGCTTTGCCGCCAGCGGTTGGCTTCCTTCAATGCCTCCCCTGTTAATGAAACGTTAATTGCCACAGGCGCTGGGCGTAATGTTGCCACAGGCGCTCGGCGTACTGGCGCAGCCTGCTGGTAGCGCCACTCCACTCGATATTTCCTGCCTATTTGCTCAAGCAGCCCTTGCAGCCAATCGTGCATGTGAGCCTTCCAGATGCCTTGTGGCGAGTCGCGGTGCATTGGCCCTTGGCTGAAGAGGTCGAAGTCATAAGTGCTAGCTGTCATATCGAGCACCGCAGAGATGCTTTGAGGACAGTCAGAGCGAAAGGCGCGAACTGCGTAGCTGTGAGTGCCTTCTACGATCCACATCTCATCGCTGCATTTCATCACGATGATGCTTGTGCCCTGTCCTGCTGGGCTAAGCTGTGCGATACGATGCCGTTGCTGCCGATACTCAAGAGGCAGCGCACGATGAGCTGCCGGATGCAGGATGAGCTTGAATTGCTCAATCTTATGTGAGTCGTCTAGCCAGCGCAGGAATCTCGCTCGTGACTCAAACTGTGCGAGCTGCCCGGACTGTCGGAGACTCGCTTCCAGGAATTGAATGAAATACTCCAACGTCTGCCGGTTCAAAGCGCGCTGGGCGCAGCGCAGTTCCGCAGGTGTGGGATTCCAGCAGCCCCACCACTTGCCGTAGGCCTTGCTGAGTGCGGGCAATGAGGGATCACAGCCGAGGCGCAGAATACAGTCCGTCCACACTGCTGGCCAAGTCCCGCCACTGGCGAGCACGCGGCGTGTCATCACTCGTAGCGCGGCAGCACCGAGGGGGATGCCTGGCTCATAGATCGCATCGCGTACGCTGGGTGACTCGATCTGCTTTAGCACTTCCAAGCCACCACCGATCGGAACGTGCTGAAGCTGTGCGAGCAGCAGCGTTTCCTTCAAGCGCGTGGCGAAGCGCCCTTCGCTCGGCAAGCGGAAGCGTTGCTCCAGCGTCGATAGCGTCTCGCCTTCCTGCGCGGCGCGAGCCAAACGCCCTGCGCCATCGGTCGCAAAAAGGCTCTCGGCTTGCGCTGCCCACACGGCATCCCGCTCGCTCATCGTTCCTGGTTGGCCGAACGCTTGCCCCAGGCGCTCGCTCAGCACAGCTAGAGCTTCGAGCTGGTCGTAGTGGTGAAAGAAAAGCTGGGCTGCTTGAGTCCGCCGCGATGAATGCCATTGGGCTCCCGTCGGGCCGAGCAAAGCTGAGGCCACTGCGGCGTCAAAACGTGGCAGCCATGCGGCTGCATCCTGCTGGCCATAGTCTTCGATGTAGAGGCTGATGAGGACTCGTTGGCCTCCCGCCTCCTGGGCCATTCGCATCAATGGAATGCGACGCTTGAGTTGCTTCCGCATCTCATCCTTTCGCCTGATGAACGGCTGTGACTCACCGCCTTCACCAAACTTGGCCACAGCCTCGGCACGCAATACCGCCAGCCTTTGCAATGGAGCATGGAGTAGCGTGGGGCCGATGGCTGGAGCCCGCAGCAGGCGAAGAGTGAGATCAAGGGGCATTGTTAGGAGTGCTGACCTTTTTGATAAGTTCTGCCGTCTTCTGGCCCATCGCCTTGAGGTTCTGCTGGAGGTCGCCGAGCTGCTTTTTCTCCGCTGTGGCCAGGGTGAAACGAATGTCGATGCGCCTGTCTTCGGGCCGATCAGGTGGTAGTGAGGCAGCCTCTAGCGGTGGATGCGTGGAGCGTGTCTCGCCATAGCCACTCACCGAGATAAGCGGCCTTGCTGCCAGATTTGTGTCACTGGGGATCGTCTTCATCTCAGCCAGCCGAGCCAGCTCCGGTTGCTTAGTCCAGTAGCCCCACAGCGAAATAGCGCGGTAGGTGCTCAGCCCCCAGTTACCCATTTCCTTGGTGTTTCGCACGGCATCGGTGTGGCCCTCAATGAAGACGGTATCGAGCCTCGCACGATTGCTAGGCTGGTCTAATGCCAGGGCCAGCGCTTGGCCAATGGCCGTGGCACTGGTGCTATACGTCGCAGGGATGTCATAGCGCCCGAGGTCGAAATGCAGCGCTTGCTCGGGGATGCGCAGCACCGAGCGATTTTCGGCGATTGTCACGGCCACGCCCTGCGATTTGAGATGGCTCTGGATACCATCGAGCATCCCGCCCAGGGAGTCCTCGCGCTGGTTCACGCCTTTGAGCGAAGCGGCGATGCCATTTTGCAAGGCTTGTATCTCCTTCAAGTTAGCCACCAACTCGATGAGGGTGACCTTGATCTTATCTTGCTCCTTTTTCAGCTCATCCTTGCGCTTCTGTAACTCCAGCATCGTCACGATGAGGGCGAGGATGAAGATAGCCAGGAGGCTGGCCATCAAGTCGGAGAAGGAGAGCAGGAAAGGATTCTCCTGCTCGCCGCTGACGGTGGGTTTGGTTCGGCGATGGAACATGGCTAGGGCTTCGGCATTTGGGCTAGCGCTGTGGTGAGATCATTGATGCCGCCGTCGATCTTTTCGACCTGGCTTGCGTAGGCCGTGAGACACTGGGTGACCTCATTGGTCCACTGCGTCATCAGCCGATTCGTCTGCCCGTCGATCTGTTCGCCGTAGCTTTGAATGATGGCTTGCACGCGGTCGCGCAGTGCATTCAAGCCAAGCTCGGCACCTTTAAACCACTCGGCCTGGAGCGTCTTCAACTCGGTGTAGGCCACTCGTGCCGACTCAGCGCCGCTGGCGACGCTGCTACCCGCAGCTTGTAGCCCCGTGCTGACCCGTTCCAGTGAGGCTGGGAGGGGTTCCAACTTGCTGGCGACCAGCTTGTTCAACTCTGCTGCGGCAAGCGAGGTGGACGAGGCACTCTTCTGATCCTTGCTCGCTGCGACAACTTGACTGCCAAACTCAGCGAGCCCCGTGCTGGCTCCCTGCAAGCTCGTTGCAGCCGAGCTTAGCGCCTGGGCCATGCCACTCACCTTACCAAATTCCTGAGCCGCCAGAGTGACGGTTGCGGCGAGGTCGTTCGTCATACCGAGCAATTGTTGAGAACGTGCGTTCTCCGTTTCAGCACGTTTGCCCTCTCGCTCGCCTTCCTTCTCGGGGTGCTGTTCGAGCAACTTCTTCAGCTCTTCGATGGGGCCTCCCAGCGAGCCTATCACTCGCGCCGCGTCTTCAATAGTCTGCCGCATTTCGGGCAGCTTTTCGCCCACCACGCTCATCTTTGTCGTCACCTCCTGGTTCTTTTCAGCAGCGGAGAGCTGGGCTTTGGCGGCTTCTTCATTGCGTGCCGACGCCTGTTCCAATGTGCCGTTCATCGAGGCAAAGGTGTCAGCGGCTTGCTTCACATTTGTGGCTGCCGCCGCCATCTCGGTCATCACCGACTCATGGGCATTCAGTTTGGCTATGGCATCGGTGACTGTGCTGCGCACGGCGTTCATCGTTTCGCCGAGCGTCGCCACCGTGGGCTCCAGGCTTTTGACTGTGCTCATAAGGTCGTCGCTGGACTTGTTGAATTTCGAGCTGAACTCCCCGCTCATACCTTCGACAGCTTCTCTGAGTTTGCCGATCTCGGCAGTGATCGCGGTGGCGAGAAGCTGTGCCGCTTGGTCAGCGATTGGCCCCTGCCCTTTGCCAACAGCATCCCGCACCGCCTCTCCAATCTCGCCGCCGAGCTTTTTGATTGCTTCCTGCATGTGCTCGCCGATGGCCACAGCAAGTCCCTTGAGGTGCTTTTCTGTTTCCTTTGATGACCGTTCAAGCCCCGCCATCGCCTCCTCTGGGACATAGCGAGGAATCAATGAATCCACACGTTGCTGGAGCTTTCTCACCCTGCCCAATGCGAACGCTTCCATCGCCTTCTCGACAAGGCTAAACACCAGCGATGCCACAACGCCCCACACAGAAGTAGAGAACGCAACCGCACAGCCTTGAATGAGCGGCACGATACTTTTATCGAGCTGCTGTAGATTGTCCAAGTTGAGCCCGCCAATACCAAGTTGCAGGCCCACAAAAGTGCCCAAGACCCCAAGCCCCGTCAGCGTCCCCGGCACCACTTGAAAAAGCCGACTTGATGAAAGCCCCGGCCCCAGCACCTCATCAGAAAATATCTCTGCGGCATCAACGGATCGCCGCAACGGTGGAACTAAGTTGACGGGTCTAGGTGGTGACTTTTTGCCTGTTTCGGGCGGTGCCACAAAAGGTGGCTCGACGATCAAATGAGCATCCAGTTCCTTGAACAGCGGTAGAGAGTCTTCATTGAACAGATCGTTTTTGGCGGTGTTGTATGCACCATCCTTCTTCCCAATTTTGTTGAGCCGCTTGAGATAGCGCCCCGAACGCCACAGGGACCGCAGGAATTTCCAACTGCCCCAAGCCAGGAAAGCCAATGCCAGATAGATCGTCACCAAGATAAACAAATCGCTCAGTCCATAAGATGCTTTTGAGGCGTCAGCAGAAAACAATGCCTGCCAGGCGCTGATTGGGTCATGGGTGGTGGGCAATAAGAGCTTCCAATTCATAGAGTTTTTGATACTGCCTTCAGCCTCATACCTGCGCAAGCTGATAGCGGAACAAAGGCAACTTCGGCCCGCAGAAGATCGCTGGCACTGAACACGCCATGCCCGCAGAGATCGTCCTCCTCGCCATGGGTTTCCTCGGCCCCTCGTCACCGACCCCCGCAGCAACATCCAAGATGAGTACGAAAAATACACCAGCAGCCTCTCTGGCGTCTTTGCCGCCAGAGACCGCCGCTAAGGCCGGAGCCTTGCCGTTTGGGCCTTCAACGAAGGCCGACGGTGTAACGGCATAGACCGCTCACTTTAGGCTGCCTTTAACCCCCCGTGCCATCCAGTATCAGCCAACCTTTGCCTTCTACCCCTGCGATCCTTACGCTGGGCTGCCCCAAGGGCGTGGGTGGCATGGGGTAACAGAGGCGCAGAGTCAGGGGGACATCCTTCCATTTCCCTAGCTGCATCTGCTCGACGAGGGAGCCGAGCTTGGGGTCACTCTTGTCAAAGTAACCCAATACCATCCCCGACTCAGCAGGATGGCGAAGTTCTAACCACTCGGTGCTGGGTGCGCTGCCATCGGCTGCTGTACCGACGGGTCTGGAGGCGATGACACGTAGGAGCTTGGGCTCTGCGGGGCGCAGGTGGAGAAAGTCCTTCCAAGCCAGTTCGCCAAAACGAACAAAGCCTTCCCAATCAACACGGAACTCGCCGCTGGGCATTTCTTCAATGACCAAGCTCGACGCCGTAGCATCTTCGAATAGGGCCTGCACATAACCGAGGTGATAGCCAGGCTCGGCAACGCTGACAATCCAGCCAAGGCCGCGCCACTTGAAGGCGGGCATCGGCTCGCGAGCATAATAAGTGCGCATCAGTGGCCCCACTCGCTCGGGACTGCGCACGTAGGGCAATTTGGATTCGACATCTTTAGCGGCGAAAAATGCCTCGACGGTCTGGGCGATTTTAGGGCGCTTTGTATCCAAATCATGGATGCCCAAGGGAACGGCGATTGCCTTGGGGGCAGGAGAGACATTGGCGATGGGCGGAGTTACAACCTGTGTGAGTTTGCTGGCCACTGCGGGTGCTTCATGCTTTTCCGCTTCGGCATTTTCAAACAGCGACTTGTCCTCGCGAGTCTTGCCAGACCAAGCCGCTGTGGGCGTATCTTGGCCAGTGACTGAACGGATGTAAGCCTCATCGACAGGAGGACGGGCCAGCATTTTATCGACAACGACCGTCATGACGACGGCGACCATGATTACGACAGCCGCGCAGCCGACGAGCTTAGTCACACCATTCCAAAACATCTCGCGACGTTTGGCTCTGGTGGATCGTCCCTTAAAACTGGAGTCGAGCATGTATGGTTGGTGAAGACTGGAGCCGAAGGCGAGAATTGAACTCGCGACCCACGCATTACGAATGCGTTGCTCTACCCCTGAGCTACTTCGGCGGTTGTTGGCTTGTTGAAGGGCCTCGGATTATATGAATCAGGGCTGCGTTGTCATTTGCTTTCTTTGGACTGATGAAAAAAGGTGCATACTCCAAACCCAAGGGTTATCTGGCCGACGATGCTGCAAAAAATACAAACGCTTTGGCCCCGGATTCCGTTCGCTCCGATGACGGCGCTGGTTGTGGCGCTGTTCATCATCAAGGAACAGTTCCCTTTCTCCAACTTCCCGATGTACTCCAACTTCGACACCGAAGCTGACGTGGTTTACATCGCCGACCAAACCGGGCAACCCGTGCCTATGGACATGGTCTTCCGCAGCGGCTCCAGCACCGCCAAAAAGGCGTACAAGAAAGAACTGGGAAAGATCACGGCGAAGGACAAGCGCGACTCCAGTGATGCCACCGCTCTGGAGCGTGCCGCAGCGGGAAAAATCGTGCTCGGCGATTGGATGGCCAGCATTAAAACCAAGGCTCTAGCGCCTGAAACCAAGGCCTTGCGCCTCTACCGCCGCACGTTTGAGCTGGCTCATGGCAAGCTCTCGGATCAAACCCCTGAACTCCTCGCCGAGCAGTCTCTATGAGTGACATCTCCTCCCCCACCGAGCCACGCAAACCCTGGTGGCAGCCCGGCCCCTTCGACTACTCCAGCGTCGAGCTTTTTATCATGCGAGCGGCCTTCACCGTGCTGCTGTTTGCCAGCATTAAATGGGAGACAGCTCCTTTTAAAACCCAGCGCGATCCTACTGGCCTAGCCCATTTCTTCGACCTCACCTGGCTCGCCGAGCACCCGCCTGGTGTGGCTTGGCAGATGCTCACGCTCTGCGGCCTTATCTTTTACGTGGTGGGCTACCTTCCAGCGCTTGGGCTGGCTCCAGTGTTATCTTTTGCCGTGCTCATTGGCACGCTTGTCACCTCCAAGGCGATGCATCATAGCTGGCAGCTCGTCACCCTCATCGGGCTGGCCCAACTCATCATTTATGCTTGGCCGCGAAGCGAGCGCGGGCATCGAATGGGCTTGTGGGCCCTGCTCGCCGTGCTGGCAGCACTGGCCTTGCTGGAGAGCAAAGGCATCGTAGTGACCAAGGAAGGCGTGAAGGGCCTCTTTTCCTGGTTAGGGCACTTCATTCAAATCGTCGCTCGCTACGGCATCCTCGGCTGGCTGGCCTGCGCCGGACTAGGCCGGCTGCATCGAAGTCTTTCGTGTGGCCCAGACTTGGCCCAGACCGTGAGAAGACCCAGCCTCGCCGTGCATCGCCTCGCTATCCATGCCAGCACAGTGGTCATCGCCGCGAGCTACGTCGTCTGTGGCGTCGTAAAGCTCGTCAATTCCGACTTCAAATGGATCGCCAAAGTGCCCATGCTCTCCGTGCAACTGCTCAAGTCCAATTGGTCGCACTACTACGACAGTGTGCCCCAGGCCATCATGCCCAGTAGGCTCATGCCCCCCGACAGCCCGGAGTGGCTCGATCAAGTGGTGCAAGCCATCGTGGACTACCCAAACCTCGCTCGTCTTGTTTTCGGCAGCGGGCTGCTCATTGAACTCACCGCCTTCATCATCCTCATCAACCGCCGCTGGGCCTTCTGGGGCGGCTTACTCATCGTCGCCTTCCATCTGTCGATCAGCCAAGTGATGCAATTGGATTTCAATTACCACATCGCTGCGGTCATCATCTTCCTGGTGAATGTGCCGGGAATGCTACTTGCTTTGAAAACCCGCAGCGGGCGCACTGGCTAAGCCTTCACCACCTGCCCAGGCTTGGCATTCGTTCCTGCCAAAGCATTGCGCGTGTCGATAATGCAGTCCGCCCAGGCGAGCAGTTCTACTTTGTTGAATCGGCTGTGCCAGGTGCTGATGATGATGCAGTCGTAGGCGCGGATGTTCGCCTCGTTCCACTCGATGCTCTTGCGCCCACGCCAGTAGGGATGCTGACGCACGGGACGGATTTGCAGCACATGCGGATCGTAGAATTCCGTCTCGGCACCGGACTCACGCAGCAAGTCGAGGATGTGGAAGCTGGGGCTCTCGCGCTCGTCATCCACGTCCGCCTTGTAGGCGAGACCCATCACCAGCACCTTGCTGCCATTCATCGCTTTCTTGCGCTTGTTTAGCGCCTCCATCGCACGGCGCACCACATACTCCGGCATGGCCTCATTGATCTCGCCCGCCAGCTCGATGAAGCGCGTGTGAATGCCATATTCTTTGGCCTTCCAGGTGAGGTAAAAGGGATCCACCGGGATGCAGTGCCCGCCGATTCCAGGGCCGGGGTAGAAGGCTTTGAAACCGAAGGGCTTGGTGGCGGCGGCATCCACGACTTCCCAGATGTCGATGCCCATCTTGTCGGCGACGATTTTTAGCTCGTTGACGAGGCCGATGTTCACCGAGCGGTAGATGTT
The DNA here is from genome assembly GCA_031411235.1 of Verrucomicrobiota bacterium. Taxonomy (GTDB): domain Bacteria; phylum Verrucomicrobiota; class Verrucomicrobiia; order Verrucomicrobiales; family Verrucomicrobiaceae; genus JANOAR01. Next base: position 14,869 of record JANOAR010000332.1, read on the forward strand.
CTCCAGCAGCTTGGCGAATTCCGCCACCTGTGTCGATGTCACGGGCACGATCTTCTCAAAGGCTGCCGCATAGAGTGCCTTGCCCACCTCCAAGCAGCCTGCGGTGGTGCCGCCGACGATCTTGGGAATCTTATGGCTGGGGAAGTCCTTGTTGCCGGGATCCTCGCGCTCGGGGGAGAAGCACAGATAAAAATCCTTGCCGATGGTGAAGCCCTTGCCCTCGATCCGCGGCTGCAATTCCTCTGCTGTGGTGCCGGGGTAGGTGGTGCTCTCCAGGCTCATGATCTGGCCCGCGCGTAGGTAGGGCAGCAGCGACTCCACGGTGTTGATGACGAAGCACAAGTCGGGGTCGTGGTGATGATTCAACGGCGTGGGCACGCAGATGATCAGCGCATCGCATTCAGCCGAGCGGGAGAAGTCGGTGGTGGCCGCCAGCAAGCCTTTGCCCTGCATCTCCGCGATCTCGGCGGAGGGGATGTGCTCAATATAGCTGCGGCCTTCGTTCAGCGCCGTGACCTTCTTGGTATCGACATCAAGGCCGAGCACCGAGTAGCCGTTGCGGTTGAAATTCAGCGCCAGGGGCAGGCCCACGTAGCCGAGGCCGAGGATGCCGATGGTGGACTGCTTGCTGTGGATACGGTCGAGAGTGGAGGAAGGCATAAGGAACAAAGGAAAAGGGATAAGTGGGGGAAGGGAAAGTTATCGGCTATGAGCTACCGCGCAGGCTCTTCCAGGGTTCTTCCTGGGACATATCGACGAGGCCGGGTTCATCGGCTTTGGCGGGGGAGAGAATGGCGAGGAAGACGAGACGCTCGTTGAAGGGATTGTAGGTGCCGTGGACTTCGCCTTTCGGGATGAAGGCCATCTCGCCGGGGCCGAGGATGCGCTTTTGCTGGCCTACCCACTGCTCGGCGCGGCCCGAGATGATGTAGATGATCTCCTCCCGCGTGGGGTGGCAGTGGAAGGGATGATCGCGGTGCGGCTCCATGTTGGCCCGCACCATCAGCAGCTCTTCATTGGCCACCACGTCGTTGCGGCACAGCCATTCTTCCAGGGTCCAGGGCGAGAGGTAGTCCACCTTTTCGGAGGCGGTAACGAAGCGGCGATCGGCGAGGCTGTCAGACATGAGGCGCAAACGATAAGAGCCTCATTTCAAACGTGCAACCTGGGCGAGGATGTTTTGATCATCCTGGCCAAATGACGCAGGAAGGCGCTGAAGCTCGGCCATTCACCGCCCCCTTCTTTGGCTTACTCCGCCATTTTCAAGCTCCAAACTTCCGGTGTGCGTAGCCTCGGTCTCACCTCGCCATTGGGGATAACAACGTCCTTTCCCCACAGGACGGTGGGAGCTGTGGCTCGTGAAAAAGGTGCCTCACCCACCACGCTCCACGTCTCCTTCACCGTGTCATAGCCGAGTATTTGGCGCGGGAAGCCAGGGTGCTTCGTCACGGGCTGAAAGTTTACATGGGCACCATCATCGCCAGAGATGATGAGCAACTGTGAGCCTTGCACAACCGCAGGCGAGGGTGCTGCTACCACCGCTCGTGGCAGATCGGCCAACTGCTTCCAGCCTACTCCAGGGGTGAAACGATAGGCATCGCGCAAGTACTCGCGCACCGGTTTGCCATCGGCTCCAGCCGCTAAGCTAGCACCACTGAAAAGGTAAAAGGCCCCATCCATCGTCCCTGCCACAGCCAATAGGCGAGCGGCCCCAGGCCAAGCTTCCAACTCGCGCCACGCCTTCACTTTAGCATCGAGATCGAATGCCCAAAAGCTGTGCATCGCTGTCGTTGCGGTGGGGCTTTCAGTGCCACCTGCCACGTAGATCGTCCGACCGACCAAGGCCGCGCAAGCGTGGGCGCATGGTCTTGGCAGTGAAGGCAAGGCCTCCGTCACAAGCTGCCCTTTCACCCAGGCGAGGCTGAAGCCCTCCGCGAAATGCCTCGTCGCATCACTGCCGCCAAAGCATAACACGCGCTCATCGGCACTTACCGAGATGCCATAGCCTAGGGGATGTGGAAGTTTGCCCGCTGGCTTCCACGTGCCCTCCCGTTTTTCCAAAACAAAGACCGTGTCATACCACACCTTCTGGAAAACATCAGCCCATTTGTCTTTGGGGATGTTCGCCCCACCCGCAACCAATAACGCATCGTGACTCACTCCCGCAAATGGCGATGCAAACCCTTCGGCATCAGGCAATGCACTCACTTGCGACCACCGAAAGGCATGAAGTTCATCATTCTGAGCCATCGCCCCAGCGTAACATGACATCATCAATAACAGGCAAAAAAAGTGCTTCATAGGATCGAGTCTCCGAGCTTCAGCCTTCCTTCAACCAGAAGCAATAAAAGAGCTTGCGGGGCTGTTTTGGGAACCAAGTTATCGCCCGATATGAAGCCAACACATTGCCCACACACTCCCGCCGAAATTGCAACGATGGGTCGGCGGCAGTTTGCCGAGAGGGTCATCATCGGCAGCGTGCTCGGTGGCATGGCATCGAGGCTATCAGCCGCGACGAATCGAGTGCGTCCGCACATCCTGCTGCGGGAGGCGTTGCAGTTTGAGAACATCGGCGATAGCGGGCGTGTGCCGGGGACGATTCGGTTGCTCTTCGAGCATCTGCCCGAGGCGGAGGTGACGCTGTGGCCGTGGCACATTCATGAGCGTGAGCGGGCGCTGTGGCTGCGCACCTTCCCACGGCTGCGGATTGTCGAAGGTGAGATCAATGAGCAGGGCAAAGCCTCAACGCCCGAATTGGCGGCGGCATGGGCGGCGGCTCACTTTTTCATGTCTCCGGCGAAGAGCGCGAGCACTTACAAATCATGGATCGCCACGGGGCGTCCCTATGGCTTCTTTGGCTCAGCTTTTGATCCCATCTCAGGCCGGAACACATTGCCAGATGGAGCCACACTCGCCGACTTGAAAGAGCAAATCGACCGTCAGCCAGCGGACACGTTTGATCGCAAATTTGGCTCGCGTGAAGTCTATGAAAAGGCCGCGTTCATCTTCTGTCGTGACTCGCTTTCATTGCGTTTTCTGCGTCAGCAAAAACTTCAGCAGGCGCAGCTCGAATTTGGACCCGAGGGCGCGTTTGCCATCGCTGTGCGTGACGACAAGCGAGCCGATGCTTGGCTGCGTCGCCATGAGTTGAAGGCAGAGGATTACATCTGCGTCGTGCCGCGTCTGCGCTACACGCCTTATTATCGAGTCAACAATCTCCCGCGAGATGCAACCGACTACGCCATTGATGCGATCAATGACCGCACGACGACGAGCGATCACGCGGCGCTGCGCGAGATGATCACGCTGTGGGTGCGCAACACCGGCTGCAAGGTCATCGCGTGCCCCGAGATGACTTATCAAATCCAAACGGCGAAGGAGCAACTCATCGACCCACTGCCAGACGATGTGAAGCCCAAGGTCATCTGGCGAGATGAGTTCTGGCTCGCAGATGAGGCCTCATCCATCTACGCCAAAGCGCGTGCGGTGGTGAGTGTGGAATGCCATTCGCCCATCCTCGCACTGGCGAGCGGGACACCGACGCTGCATGTGCGGCAGCCTGTCGATACGGTGAAGGCCGAGATGTTCCGCGACATCGGTGTCGGTGATTGGCTCTTCGAGATCGAGAAGACCAGTGGCCAGGAGTTGTGGTCGAGTTTGAAGCTCATCCATGAAGACCTTCCTCGCGCCCGATCACGCGTGCAGGAGGTCATGGCGGGCGTCGCGAAACTCCAGCTTGGCATGGTGAAAGCCATCGAACGCGCAGTCGTGGCGCGAGGATGAACGATAGGCGCGAATAGTTGGGTTCCTGGACACGTTTTCCTTTTCCGCTCTCGAATGAAATTCGTCCTCACTCTTGCCTTCACCCTTCTAGCTAGCAATGGCCTCGCCTGCTCTGTGCCCGTGTTTCGGTACGCCCTGGAGCATTGGGCTGCGGATGCGTATCAAATCGACATTGCCCCTGGTGGCCCGTTGAACGCCGTCGAGGAAGCGTTGGTGAAGCGTCTTACCGATGCCAAACCGACGAATATCAAGGTCAAGGTAATCGCACCCACTGCCACCGCGACACGCCTGATATTGAAACACCCAGGGTCATTGGGCCAACCTCGCGAGGTATGGTCTGCACCTCTGACCGTAGCCAATGTGGAGGCGCTTTTGGACTCGCCCATGCGCCAAGATATTGCGGCAAAACTTAGCGCAGGTGATAGTGCCGTCTGGGTGCTGCTGGAGTGTGGTGACAAGGCAAAAGACAACGCCGCCGTGCAGTTGCTGGAGCAACAACTCGTGCGGCTCGCAGAAACAATGGAGCTACCGAAACTCGATGAGCAGGACATTAAAAATGGTCTCGTCTCTGTGCCAGACGAGGGGCTGCGGCTGAGCTTCCCCGTGTTACGCCTAGCACGCGACAATGCTGCGGAACAGGTACTCATCCACACCCTGCTCGCTACTGAACCCGATCTGCAAAAGGAGCGCGAACCCATCGCTTTTCCCATCTTCGGTCGTGGCCGTGTGCTCTACGCTTTGGTGGGGAAAGGTATTCGCGCAGACAATCTGGGTGAAGCCGCGCAGTTCCTCATCGGCTCTTGCTCATGCCAGATCAAAGAACAAAACCCAGGCGTTGATTTAGTCATGTCGGCGGACTGGCAGAAGTTGCTCAAAACCGACACGCTGCTTGATGAAGCCTTGCCTAAGCTCAGCGACATCGAAGGGCTGAAACCTATCCTCGTGCCCCTGCCAGAGCGACCCTCCAAACCCATCGCAGCGCTGCAAAGCTTCACGGTTTCATCCGCCATTCGGACGAGCGCCATCGCCATCAGTCTGCTCATCGTGGCGGTGGTGGGCTGGGGATGGCAAAGAGCCAAGCGGCGTTAGCGGCAACGGCCCCATCGCGGACTCTGGCTGGATGGCAGGGGATCCATCCCAAGCACCCCAATCCACTCGAAAAACAGTTGCTTCCCTGCGAGCTGACCCTGAGGTCAGCGCCACGACTTTATCCTGTGATTCCTTACCCTACTCCTCGCCAGCTTAATCATTCCATCACCTGGTTGCCCACCGCTCAGCATCCTATTTTTGCCGCTGCGGGGACAACCGCACATCGCATCGCCTCCAGCTTCGGTGGCTGGGTGGAGCGCTTGGGCGAGGATGCGATGATCTCCCACAAGAACGATAGCTCGCGCGATGAACTCCTCGCAGGTTTGGAGCGATGGAGCGCTGAGACTGGCTGGCAGCCGAGGCGGCTCTTCACGCGGTTCTTGCCGATAAAGAGCGATGAGCGCATCGCTCCACTCCTGCTCTCGGGTGATCCCGAGTTGCCACTCACCACCGTCGTGACGGAGGCGGGGACTCGCTACGGCCTCGACTTTGCGGCGGGTTACAGTCATGGGCTGTTCCTCGATCAGCGGGCAAATCGTGCGTACGTCCGCACACTGCGCCCCAAGCGGCTGCTGAACACCTTCGCCTACACCTGTAGCTTCAGCGTCGTGGCGGCGCTTGATGGAGCCGAGACCGTGAGCGTGGATTTATCCAAGAAATCGCTCGATCGAGGGCGCGAAAATTTTGCCCTCAACGGACTCAGCGAGACTGGGCATCGCTTCTTTGCAGACGACGTGCTCGATGTGCTGCCGAGGCTGGCCAATCGTGGCGAGCGCTTCGACGCCATCATCCTCGACCCACCGACCTTCTCACGCGGCAACAAAGGTCGCCGCTGGCAGGTGGAGCAACACTTTGAAGACCTGCTCAATGCCGCGCTGGAACTCGCCATGCCCAAGTGCGCCATCCTCCTCTCCACCAACTGCACCACACTCACCCCTCCCACACTCGAACGCATGGCTCGCCTATGCGCCAAGACCAAACGCCGCGCCGCAGACTACATCCGCACGGTCTCGCTCGTGGATTTCCCCGCAACGCATGGCGCTAGCACGCTGTGGATGAAGGTGAAGTGAGTGCGCGTAGCCAAGGCGTGACCTTCACGCACTGTTATTTCGACACCAAACCCATAGGCAGCAGGCTCGCCAAGCTGCCGCAGATGACACCGGCGGCGAAGGATCCTGGCATGATCCACATGATGCTGATGAGGGGCAAGCCCAACGCCTCTGAATAGGCGATGCAGACGGCGGTGGTGACGCTGGCTAATGCGGCGACGAGTGCGCCGAAGGTGGTGGCCCAGCGGACGAACATGGCCATGAAAAAGAGCACGAAGAGCGGTGCGGTGAGGAGGTTTACGGCTCGGTAGCAGACGTCGAGGAGATTGCCTTCGATGCGGCTCACGAGCAGGCTGATGAGGATGACGGCGATGCCGATGCCGGCGGATAGGTAACGCGCCAGTTTCATGCGGCTGGCATCGGTCAGCGGTGATTTGCGGAAGCGGGCGATGAAGTCTTCGGTGATGACTAATGACGTGGAGTTCATGCCGGAGGATAGGCTGGACATGGCGGCGGCAAGTATGGCTGCGATGATGACGCCCGTCATGCCTGTGGGCAGGCCGACCATGACGAAGCATGGGAAGAGGCGATCGGCTCCGGTGACGAGGCTTGCGGACTCGGTGAACTGCTCGGGATGCGCGGTGAAGTAGCCGACCACGGCGAGTCCGACGAGGCCGAGCAGGATGCCCACCAGTGCCTCTGCCCAGAGCGTGGTGAAGAGCGAACGCCGAGCTGCTGCGGCATCGCGGGTGGAGAGCCAGCGCTGGATGGCCATCTGGTCGGAGCCGCAGGTGCAGACATACCAAGCGAAGGCGGAAGTGATCACGCCGAGAAAGGTGATGCGCGAGGTGGTGTCGAAACCGAACTGGGGTGCATCCCAGTGCGCGGCCCATTGGTGCGGCCACCAGGCGGAGACACCGCCGAGATCGACGGTTACAATGACAATGACCGCCGCCGCGCCGCCGAGCATGATCAATGACTGAATGGCGTCGGTAAGGACGACGGCCTTGATGCCTCCTTCCGCCGTGTAGATGAGGGTGATGATGCACATCAGCACGCTGGCGAGTAGCGTTGCCTGCGGGCTGAGGCCGAGCATGGGGGCGAGGACTTTATCCGAGGTGGCAAACAAGATCGTTGCCATCCAGGCGAGGCGCATGGTGAGGAACATCGACGCGCCTACGAGCCGCACGCTGACGCCGAAACGTTGCTCCAGTATCTCATACGCGCTGGTCACGTTTTGCCGCATGATGAAGGGGATCATGCCCCACCCGACGACGATGCCGATCAATGGAAAAACGGCGAACTGGGTGATCATCATGGGCCCGTGTTTGATCATTTCGCCAGGCACCGCGAGGTAGGAGATGGCACTCGTCAGCGTGGCGAAGAGCGATAGCCCGATGGCGAAGGGACTCATGCGCCTGCCACCGAGGAGGTAGTCGTCGGTGGTCTTGTTTTGTCGCGCATAATACTGGCCGATGGCCAACATGCCGACGGCGTAACTTGCGATGATGAGCCAGTCTAGGATTCTCATGGAGTAAGGCTTGGTTGAAGGTGGCGTCAGGCTAAACGAGCGAAGCTGGTGGCTACGACGGTGGGGCCTGCGACCTCGCGCAGTTGGCCGAGCTGGTGCAACTCATCGAGTTCTCCGAGTACGTCATCGAGGCAGGCGAGCATGGCGGCGATGGTTTTTTCGCTGTGTGGCCACATGACGTAGAGCTGGGTGCTGAAGAGGTAGTTGTGCCGTAACATGCCGCGTATCATGAGTGCCTTCGCGGCGGCGCTGTCATCGCCCAGCGCAAAGGCCAGCGAGGGAGCGCAGGGTTGGCCACCGACTTTGAGGTTCAAGGTGCTGTGGCGTCCGGCGACTTCACGCAGTTGTTGCTGCAAGATTTCACCGAGGCTCCACACCTGCTGCTGCACGCCCTGCGCTTGCATTTTGCCAATGCAGGCGAGCGCGGCAGCCGGGCCGATGCCATCCGTCCAGTAGCTGCTGGAGATGAAGCTGCTGTTCGCTGCGTCCATCACGGCATCGCTGCCAATGATGGCTGCGCATGGGATGCCGTTGCTCATCGCCTTCGCATAAACGGCGATGTCGGGCTGGATGCCGAGTCCTGGGGACGCGCCGGGGAAGCCGTAGCGCCAGCCGCTGGTGACTTCATCCATGATGAAGACGGCACCTGCTGCACGACAGGCTGTTGCGACGTTTTGCAAGAAGCCATCGCGTGGCTGCTCGGCACGCATCGGCTCCATGACGACGGCGGCGAGATTGCCACTGAGTCTGGCGAGTGCGGCCTGGAAAGAAAATAGGTCGTTGTAGCGAAAGGGGATCGCTGTGCCTGCTAGTTCGCGTGGCACGCCGAGCGGTTGCAGGCCGGGAAGCAGATGACCGTCGAGCGCGGCATCATCGCCGAGATTTGCGGCGAGGTACCAGTCGCTCCAGCCATGATAGCCGCAGAAGGCGACGCCGCTTTTGCCCGTGGCGGCACGCGCAATGCGCACCGCGAGGCCGAGCGCTTCGCCACCGCCGCGTGCGTAGCGCACTTTGCCCGCCCAGGGGTGTAGGCCTAGCAGCACATCGGCGAGTTTAACTTCGTCGGGCGAGGCGAGTGTGCAGTAGCTGCCGAGGTCGATGCGGCGCTTCACCGCAGCATTAACATCCGCGTCGCCGTGGCCGAGCAAAATGGCTCCCACGCCGCCCGTGAAGTCGGTGAAACGACGGCCCTCAAGATCCCAGATGTCTGCGCCCTTGCAGCGCGAAAAATAGGACGGCCAAGTCACGGGATCAAACAGATGCGCCCGCTTGGAGAGGAGGCCCGTGCCACAGGAGATTTTGGTTTTTGCCTCGCTCCAGAGTTCGGGGCCACTGGGCTGCTGCGGTACGCTTGTTGGATTCAAATGCGGTGCCAGGAGGCGCAGGGCATTGTCGCAAAAAAGGTCTTGGAGGTCGCCAGGATTCATCCCGGTATCCTCGCACGCCTCGCGCAGACAGATGAGCGACTCGATACCGACGAGCGTGTAGTTGCCGAAGATGGTGAGCTTATCCGCCGAGGCATCTTCAGCGTAGATCCAGGTAAAGCCATCGCCCTGGGTGATGCAGGAGCCGCGTAACTCGCTGACCATGTAATCGCTGCCCCATAACACGCGGCGCGGGCCGAGAATCTCGATGGCAGCGCGGAACGCGCCCGCTTGCGTCACGGCGGAGGTATCGACGACGACGTTGCCGAGGTCGGCGATGGCGTGCAAGCCCTCGCGAGCGTGGCGGTAGTTGAAGGAGCGTGCGACATGCGCCAGCACGAGCTGGCAGCGTGGGTAGCGAGTGCAGAGGCGACGAATGGCTTCCACGTTGCGCGGGTCGGTGATGCCATCGGCGAGCATGATGTGGAGCACCATGATGCCGCTGTGGTCATGGCAAATCTCCCACATCCATTCGGGCGCAAAGGATTCGATGGGGGCCTCTTTGGTATCGGGCACATCGGCGTAGAGGCGGTAGGGCTTGATGCCGACGAAGACGCCACTCGCCATCAAGCGACGCACCTCGGCGGGGTCATCCGTGGGAGCCACAAGCACGAGCGCCCGCGAGTTGCTGGTTTTGACCACGGGCTCGACTTGCTCTCGCAGCCAAGCGTTCTCGCCCGCGCGATCATTACCCGCGCTCGGGTAACCAAAGAATAACCCTTCAACATGGCGACTTGGCATCCAGCGTTGCATCGCTTCATCGAAGTCGCGCAAACCGTAGCCGCGATCTTCGTCGAGGAACACGGGGCGCTTCCCTTCGGCAAAGTGGCGCGAGTGAAACAGGTGAGCGTGGATGTCGTAGATGCGCTGCGGGAGAAAGCCATCCAGGCAGCGATGCAGTAGCCGTTGGTCGGTGTCGGTGAGTTGGGTGATGAGTTGGAGCGACATGGTATCTTGGAGTTCGGAGGAGAGGGCTCTTATTTAGAGTGCGCGGTTTGGCGTGTCTCAGGGCTTTGCAGTTTGAGCAATTCGTCGATGGCAGCGCCTTTTGCCCCTGCCTCTGGGAGTGGCTTGCCGTTGATGAGGCAGTCGTCCCAGGTGGCGGTGCCCGTCACTTTGATGTCGAGGTTTTCAAAGGTGCAGCGCTTGGCCTCCAGCACGGCACGCAGGGCGACTTGGCCGATGTTGGGCGCAGTGAGGCGACGGATGAAAACGTTGTCCATTTTCATACGGCAATCGCCTTGAGCACGGCCCGTGATGGAGAGTGGATTCTGTGACGAGGAGAGCACGAGAGTGTTGGTGAGTGTGTAGCGGCCTTCATCGAGGAAGTAGAGATCGAAGCTGATGCAGTGGGCGATGAAGACATGGTTGTAGCTCGTCTGCGCGGTGCCCGTGTCGCAGATGCCGGTGCTGTTGCCGATGGAAACGAAGCCATCGACGCGATACTGAGCGGACTCGTGGGCGCTGATGCCGTCGTCGCCGCATTCGACGGCGCGGATGTTTTCAAATACAACATCGCGGCAGTCGCCATGGATATTGAAGCCGTCGTTGTAGGGATGGGTGGCGGTGAGGTTCTTGATCACAAGGTGCGCGTTGTCACCGCTGAACTGCACGCCCGCACTGCGCACCGGCATGGAGATATGGGCCTCGGCGAGTGGCTGGCCGAGTGGCAGCTTGAGGTAAAACGTGCCGTAGGTTTGCTTCGAGGGCGGCTTCTCACGCGAGGGGTCTTTGACGAAAGTCCACTCGTTGGCTTGCAGCTCCTCGGGCTTTTTGAAGGGGGCGCTTCTGCCTTTTGAGGTGCGACCCATGAGGTTCATCGTGCCATTGAAAAGGAAGAACCAGCGCCCCGTGATGGCGTCATTGAGTTGGGGCAAAAGGTTGTCATTGGCGAAGAGGCTGGGGGCGATTTCCTTCCATAACGAGGGGTCAATCGGGTCGGAGCCGTCGAGGGTCGCCCCGTGGCCATCAAGGGTGATCGGTCTTCCAGGCTCGCCCTTTTTTCCGTAGAAGCCCGCGTAGTCGCGATAGACGATGGGTTCGAGATGAAGGGTGTCGCCAGGTTGCGCGAGCTTGATGGCCTCATGAATCGTCTTCACCTCTTTGCCGACGTAGATGTCGCGTGCTTCAAGCAATGGGGTGGCGATAGCGATGAGGACGAAGCGAAGGGCACGGAGCATGAGTGGAGATACGTCGGCAGCCACTGCATATGTTCTGCGCTCCGCTATTATCGCGTTTTCAAAAAGGGCGTGACACGGCAATGACAATTTTGGTACTCCGCAGGGCTTGAACTTGATAGTTCTGCCCAGCAAAAGCAGTTAGCTACGGCTCGGTTCTCCATCTTCGTATGCCTGCACCTCCCCATCACTGGTCACCCGAGTGGCCCACCCTATGGCGCTTGGGTGCTTGCTGGGCAGGGCGACCCATCGCTGGCCTCTTGCTGCCAGGCGTGGAGCGCTTGAAGATCATGACGGGCGTGGTCGAGCAATTGATGGTGAGTCACCCCGTGCTTCCTGGGGCGCTGCAAACCCACGCCTTCATCCAATCCACGGCGGTGCAGCTCGCCCCTCAGCGCGACTCGTGAGGCTCGCCTCGCGCGTCGCCGGCCTTTGGCATGATCCCGAGCATCGCGGCACCACGCCCGTCATCGACCTGATGGAACTACAACAGCGTCCTGACAGTCGCTGGGCTAGGTTCCTCAACCCCGTGGGTGTTGGCGCTTCGACATCGTTGGGTGAAGTCGGCCTCGCTAGCACGATTCATAACCACTGACTTGTGGGTAAAGCTCAGCCGTAGGCGCACTCGCCAGAGCGCGGCGCTCATTCACAAAACCTGAGGCACCGCCGCATATTTGTAAAATTTATCTTGTTACTTAGGGGCAATTTGCCAGCATCGCGGCACTCGCCCTTCTGAATGTGCGCCCCTACTCCCAGCCCTCTGGCCTTATCGGCCCCATTGTGCAGCATCGAAAGAGATGCGGAGGGCAGTTCGACGCGAGGTGAGGCGCATCTCCCGCTCCTGGAGGTGA
>JANOAR010000333.1:0-2757 GCA_031411235.1 Verrucomicrobiota bacterium
ACTCGCAAGCGTCGCGCAGCAGAGCAACGCGGACATCGCCGTGTACCTGGAACTGGACTGCGGCATGGCCCGCACAGGCGTCGTCCCAGGAGCACGAGCGCTCGCCATAGCGCAGATGATTTGCGACGCGCCACGCCTACACTTTGCTGGCCTCCATGCCTACGATGGCCACATCCATGATGCCGAGTTGGCCGTGCGCCAGCAGCGCTGTGATGAAGCCTTTGCGCCTGTGCTCGCCTTTCGCGATGAACTCATCCATCAAGGCATAGCCGTGCCAGAACTCATTGCCGGTGGCTCGCCCACTTTTGGTATTCACGCCCAACATGCCGACCGCACACTCAGCCCTGGCACAACGGTGCTGTGGGACTTCGGCTACGGCGATAAACACCCCGACTTGCCTTTTTTGCCAGCCGCGCTGCTGCTCACTCGCGTGGTCAGCAAGCCCGGCACAGATCGCATCACGCTCGATCTCGGGCACAAATCCGTCGCGCCCGAGAACCCGCATCCACGCGTCCGTTTTATCGAATTGGGCAACGCAGCCGAAGCCCTCATGCAGAGCGAGGAGCACCTCGTCATGCAGGTGGCAGATCGCGATAGCTTCGCCATCGGCCAACCACTGCACGGCATCCCACGCCACGTCTGCCCCACGGTATCAATGCACGGCGAGGCGGTCATTATTGAGGGCGGGAAAGCGGTGAATCGCTGGCCTGTCACCGCGCGGAACCGGCGGATCACCGTGTAGCAGACTCGCGAGGCTTGCGATTCCCCGCACGATCTGCGAAACTCAACAGCATGAGCGCAAGACAGCTAGCCCAGCCATTCTATACCATCCCCGAATACCTAGCGCTCGAAGCCGCCACCGGGATGAAGCATGAGTATCACGATGGCGTCGTGACGGCGATGGCGGGTGGTTCACCGAAGCACGCTCGGGTCAGTGTGCGCATCGCATCAACTTTGGATTCTTTGTTGAAAGGCAAACCCTGCAAGCCTTTCGGCAGCGATCTCAAGGTCAAAGCTGGCGGCAAGACCTTTTATCCCGATGTATCGGTGCTCTGCCCGCCCGTTCGATACGATCCGCTGATGCCCGAAGCGGCGACCAATCCAAAGGTGATATTTGACGTCATCTCGGACTCGACCGAAGCCTATGATCGCGGCGAAAAATTCGGCTTCTACCGGCAGAACCTGGAGATGACCGACTACATTTTAGTGTCTTCCACCCGCGTCTATGCCGAGCACTACACCCGCGCCGCCGGCGATAAATGGAACCTGGAATTTCTCGGCCCCGGCAGTGTGCTCAGCCTGCCGAGCATCGACTGCGCGATGCCGTTAGAAGCCTTTTATGAAGGCATGGAACTGCTGGCGGATGAGCCTCCCGTTTAGCCAAACACCACTGGCCCTGCCGCTTCATCTCGAAGAATGCGAAGCTTGCTGGCAGCGGCGATGACGGCGGCTGCGGCTGTCTCCACCTCTGGCGTGTTATTAAACCGCGAGAAAGAAAAGCGCAGCGTGCTCGCGGCGTGTTGGGCATCGTAGCCCATGGCTTCCAAGACATGCGAGGGATGCACCGAGGCAGTGTGGCAGGCAGAGCCAGCGGAGCAGCAGAAGCCGCTCTCGTCGAGCAGGATCAGCATGGCCTGCGCGTCGATACCACAGAAGGTCAGACTCGATGTGGTCGGGAGTCGCCGCTCGCGATGCCCATTCATCGACACATCGCGCACGGCACTGAGCACGCGGCTCTCGAAGGCATCGCGCATGGCCTGCACGCGTGTCTCGGTGCCATCGCGCAGCGCTTGCTGCATCAGCGCTGCGGCCCGGCCCATGCCGACGATGTAGGGCACATTCTCGGTGCCACTGCGTCGCCCACTCTCCTGCCCGCCGCCCAGCATCCAGGGGCGAAACCGCACGCGCTGGCTAACGAATAAAGCGCCCACGCCTTTGGGCGCGTGGAATTTATGCCCACTGATCGAGAGGTAGTCGATGGGCAAGACCGCGAGGTTGATGGCCACTTTCCCCGCAGCCTGCACGGCGTCGGTATGCACCAGTGCGCCCGCCTCATGGGCGATGTTCACCACCTGCTCCATCGGCGCGAGCACGCCCGTTTCGTTGTTGGCCCACATGAGGGAAACAAGCGCTGTCTCGCCAGGCCGCATGGCCTCGCGTAAGGCATCCAAGTTGATGATACCATCGCAACCCACAGGCACTCGCGACACCACGCCGCCCTCGGCCTCCCAGCGCCTTGCAGGCTCCAGCACCGCACTGTGCTCAGTGGTGGCGATAACGAGGTGCCGCCGCTGAGGCCAGAGCATCTTCGCCGACTCGATAGCGGCATTGTTCGACTCCGTCCCACAGCCCGTGAAGAGGACTTCCTCGGCCTGCGCACCCAGCAAACGGGCGACTTCCTCCCGCGCCGTCTGCACCGCCGCCCGCACGAGGCGTGCAGCTCGATACGACGATGAAGGATTCGCAAAATGCTCGCACAGGTAAGGCAGCATCGCCTCGACCACCGTAGGGTCGGTGGGCGAGGTGGCGTTGGAGTCCAGGTAGATCATGCACGCAACCAACCGCCGCTGAGCCACGCGCACAAGCATGGGCTGTGAATAGAGTGACATAGGCTTCCTGAGGTGCGCTAGATTTCTGGACCAAGGGCAATCCAACAAGACATAGACACCCATGAGCCAGAAAACTTATCAACGTTACACCCCCGACTTCAAGGAGAAGGCCCTCGGCCTTCTTGCCTTGGGCAAGCCCATCGCTGAG